>NZ_JAUSWJ010000001.1:3000000-3235000 GCF_030815145.1 Kaistia geumhonensis
TCTTGTCATAGAGGGTGCGGGGCTTTTCGGACGCGGTCATGACGTCATTCCTGGCAGAAGGGATAAGGATGCGGCGCGGGAAGAGGGGCGACGAAGGGCTGGAGCCGGCCGGGCTCGCGCCCGCCCCGTCAAAGTCGGCCGCGGTCCTCGGTCGCCTGGAGACGCGCGAAGAACCGCCAGGGCAGGCGCGCATGATCGTCCATCGACGCGAAATCCGCGGTCGTCGGGCAATGCTCCATCCTGGGTCGGGCGGCGTTCATAACTGTTCTAGATAGCAGCGGCGGCGGGAGACGACAATCCTCCGCCGCGCGGGCCGTTTTCGGTCATCGCGTCCGCGTCGCCTGCAGCGAGACGGCGAGCGGCATCCTCGGCAGGCCCGGCGGCAGCGCGAACATGCGCCGGCCGGCCGGGATCATGATCGAGAAATGCTTGTAGGGCAGCAATTCGTGCTCGTGCAGGAAATCGAGCCGCAGGCCGGCCTCGAGCAGCGCGCCGATCACGTCCGAGAGCCCGCGCATCCACTCGAAATTATGCGCCGTCGCGAGAGGTGTGTCGTCGCCGGTATAGGTGAAGGGTGCGTCGAAGCGCTGCGGCGTGTCCTTGGCGGACCGCCAGTCATAGGCCGGCAGCAGCACGCCGTCGCGGTCCTCCATCACGGCGGCGGCGGGATGGGTGTCGGCGAAATAGAAGCGGCCGCCGATCTTGAGCGTACCGGCGATCGCCCGGGCCCAGGCGCGGATGTCGTCGAGCCAGGTGATGGTGCCCCAGGTCGTGTAGACGATATCGAAGCCGCCGCCGGTGAGCTCCGGCGCGTCATAGACCTCGCCCTCGATGAACGTCGCCGCGATGCCGGCGCGGTCGGCGAGCGTGCGGGCGTGGGCGACGGCGCGGGACGAGAAGTCGATGCCGGTCACCTCGGCGCCGCGGCGGGCGAGGCAGAGCGTGTCGATGCCGATATGACACTGGAAATGGGCGAGCCGCGCGCCGGCGACATCGCCGATCTCGGCCTGCTCGATCGGATAGAGCGTATCCTCGCCGGCGAGGAATGCGTCGACGGCATAGAAGCCGGTCCGGTCGGCGGCGTGGATGTCCGCGCGCTCGTCCCAGTTCTGCCGGTTGCTGAGCTTGAAGGCGTCCATGATTGACCATCCCGAAACGAAAAAGGGCGGACCGATGGTCCGCCCCGAAACTGCCTGGCCGCGTGGCGGGCCGAAGGTCAGACCTTCGCCTTGTCCTTGCGCGGCTCGGTCTTCTCGACGATGCGGGCCGACTTGCCGCGGCGATCGCGGAGGTAATAGAGCTTGGCGCGGCGGACCTTGCCGCGGCGCACAACCTCGATCGAATCGATCAGCGGCGAATAGACCGGGAAGACGCGCTCGACGCCTTCGCCATAGGAAATCTTGCGGACGGTGAAATTCTCGGAAAGGCCGCCGCCGGCGCGGGCGATCACGACGCCCTCATAGGCCTGGACGCGGCTGCGCGTGCCTTCCACCACCTTCACATTGACCTTCACGGTATCGCCGGGGGCGAAATCCGGAACGGCGCGAAGCGCGGTGATCTTCTCGATCTGCTCGCGATCGAGCTCGTCGATGATGTTTGCCATGGTCTCAACTCCTGCCGATGCGTGACCTTTCCGGCCGCGCGAGCGTTTCGGTGCGCTGTTTTCAGTTGGGTCGCCGCCCTTCGACTATCCCCGGACGGCTGCGGGCACTTAGCCGATCATGCCGCGAAAGTCCAGCCGAAAGCGCCGAAATGGCCGCCTTTCAGCCCGCCGGCGACCAGCCGGGCGAAGCGAGCTCGAAGCCCTCGAAGCGGAAGCCGGGCGCGACCGTGCAGCCGACCAGCGTCCAGGCACCGAGCGAGACGGCGGACTGCCACCAGCCGCGCGGCACGATGCCCTGCGGCCGCTCGCCCGCGGCGAGGTCCGGCCCGAGGGTCAGGGTATCTTGCGCCCGGCCGTCTTCGGAGAGCGAAAGCGCCAGCGGCGCCCCGGCATGGTGGTGCCAGATCTCGACGGCATCCACCTTGTGCCAGTGCGACCGCTCGCCGGCCGCGAGCAGATAGTAGATCGCCGTCGAGGCGGGGCGTCCGTCCAGCAGGACCGTGTCGGCGAAGGTCTGGCGGTAATGGCCGCCTTCGGGATGGGGCGCGAGGCCGAGCATCGCGATGACCGCCTCGGCGGAGAGGTTCGCAGACGGCGTCATCCCTTGAAGACGTCCTTGGCGCGGCGCGTGGCGGCGAAGATCTCGGAAGGCGTGCCGGCCGGGAGGCCGGCCGAGACGGCGAGCGCCGGCGTGCGGGTGCGGAGATAGGGGTTGGTCTCGAGCTCGATCGCGACCGTGGTCGGCAGCGTCGGCAGCCCGTCGGCCCGAAGCCGGCGGATCTCGTCGCCGCGGGCGATCAGCCTGGCATTGTCCGGATCGCGGGTGATCGCGAACCGCCAGTTGGCCTCGGTATACTCATGGCCGCAATAGAGGGCCGTGTCCTCGGGGAGGGCGCCGACCTTCTCGACGGACTCGAACATCTGCTCGAGCGTTCCTTCCAGAACGCGGCCGCAGCCGAGCGCGAACAGCGTGTCGCCCACGAAGGCCACCTTGTCCTCGGGCAGATGATAGATGATGTGGCCAAGCGTGTGTCCCGGCGTCGCGATGACGCGGACGGGGTGGCCGGCGAAGTCGAAGCTGTCGCCGTCGCCGACCTCGATGTCGATGCCGGGGATGCGGTCCGCTTCCTCGCGAGGCCCGGTGATGGTGCAGCCAGTCGCTGCCTTCAGCTCGAGATTGCCGTCCACATGATCGGGATGATGATGGGTCGTGAAGATGTCGGTCAGCTTCCAGCCCTGCGCCTTCAGCGCGGCGAGAACGGGCTCCGCCTCCGGGGCGTCGATGGACGCGGTGCGGCCCGAGGCCTCGTCATGGATCAGCACGCCGTAATTGTCGCTGAGGCAAGGAAACTGCACGATCGAGAGGGCCATGGAACGCTCCGCCATTCGCTTTTCGGTTCCTTCCCTAACTAGACACTGGCGAGGGTGTTGCAAAGCGCGCATCGGCCACGCCGCGCGCCGGTGGCGCGCCGCGCCGGCTTCGCCTAGATTCGATGCCCTTGCGAAGGGAGTGCCGCGTGGAAGAAGGCCAGACGATCTCGCCCGACATCATCGATCTGCGCAGCTTCTATGGCGAGCGGCTCGGCATGGTGGCGCGTGGCCTGATCGCGGCCCGCATCGAGGCGCTATGGCCGAATGCGAGCGGCGACCGCGTGCTCGGCATCGGCTATGCGACGCCCTATCTCGGCCATTGCGCGCGCGGGGCCGAGCGGGTGCTCGCCTTCATGCCGGCCGCTCAGGGCGTCATCAACTGGTCGGCCGATGGCGGCAATGTCGCGGCGCTGGTGCATGAGGACATGCTGCCGCTCACCGATGCCTCGATGGACCGGATTCTCGCGATCCACTGCCTCGAGACGACGGCGAATGTGCGCGATCTGCTGCGCGAGCTCTGGCGCGTGCTGGCGCCGGGCGGCAGGCTGATCATCGCGGTGCCGAACCGGCGCGGCATCTGGGCGCGCGTCGAGCGCACGCCGTTCGGCTATGGCCGGCCTTTCTCGCGCGGGCAGATCGCCAGCCTCCTGCGCGAGACGCAGTTCAGCGAGGTCGCCTGGTCGGGCGCGCTGTTCGCGCCGCCCTCCTCGCGCCGGCTGTTCCTCGGCTCGGGCCGTGGCTGGGACCGGCTCGGGCGCCTGCTCTGGCCGGCCTTTCCCGGCGTGCTGATCGTCGAGGCGGTGAAGCTGGTCTATCAGGGCGTTCCCGCCCGCCGCACCGGTCGCCGCATGCCGGTGCTCTCCCCGGCGCTGCTGCCGGCCGGCAGCCGGCGGGAGAGCCTCGAAGCGCGGGCGGCCGATCCGTCGGGCTGACGCCTAGGGCCCGCCGGCGATGGCCGCCAGTTCCGCGGCGCCGGCTCGCCTTTCGGAGGCCGCGACGCCGGCGGGACCCGCGACATGGGCGAAGCCGATCAGCGCCGCCTTCGTCGCCTCGTCGCACCCTTCCGCACCGAGCCCGGCCACGCCCGATTTCCGCGCCGCTTCGAGAATGGCGTCGCAGGCGCCGGGAGCGAAGACGAGCGCCTGCAGCACGCCGCCGAGGGCGAGCGGATCCTGCAGCCGCGGATCGTCGCGGATCGCGTCCAGCGTGGCGGTTCCGAAGCTGCCCATCTCGCCGGCCGACAGCAGCGTGCCGAGGGCGAAGACGAATTCGAAATCCGGCTTCTCCATGCCGGCCGGGCGCGCGACGAGGATGTCGAGCCCGTAGCGGGTCAGTTCGGCCGGCGTCACATTGTTGCGGACGAAATCGGCGTCGTCATAGTTGACGAGCAGAGCCCAGCGCGCCGAGGCGTCGCCGTAGCGGGCGAGGCTGTTGAGGCCGCGGACCGCCGTCCTCCGATCTTCCCTGGACCTGACGGACTTGACGGCGGCGTAGATGCGGTCGCGGGCGCGCGCCAGCGTCGTAGGGTCGAGCGCATCGGCCCCGGCCGGGGATGCGGCCGACGGCGCCGCGGCATCGGCGAGCGGTCCCTTCGCCTCGACCCATGACCTCAGTGCATCGCGGCCGTCGGGGCCGAACGTGCCGTCGGCGGCCCGCTTCAGGAAACCCTGCTGCACCAGCGCCGCCTCCATCGCGAGGCGGATCTCTTCCGGCATCGCCCGCGTCGTCTCGACGAGCGGGCCCTCCTCGAGACCGGCCGGCGCCAGGCGGAAACCGTCGAGCACCGCGCCGGCCAGCGCCACCGTACCGGCATCGGCGGCGCGGCCGCCCGAGAACAGTCCTGCGAAGGCGGCGGCCGAGGAAAAGCCGGGGAACTGGCCGGAAAGGTCGTTGTTGTGCAGCGCGACCCGCTCGGAAACGCCTTCGCGCAGCGTGATCAGCTTGTCGAAGCCGTCGAAGGTGAAGGCCGAGGCGATCTTCTGCCGCGCCGCGAGCGAGCCCTGCTTCGCCGCCTCCCGCCAGGCGCGGAGCCGCTCGCGCGGATCCTTCCCGATGCCGAGGCCCTGGTCATAGGCGTCGCCGAGCAGGACCATCGCCTCGACGTTGCCGAGATTGGCGGCGCTGATCAGCGCACTGGTGGCCGCCTTGTCGTCCTGCGGATAGACGGTGCCGCGCCGCGCCAGCCTCGCATAGAGGAGATAGGCGCGGGCGTCCTTCGTGGCGATGCCCCTGTCGATCATGGCGCGGATGGCGTCGTCCGAGGGGCCGCCATCGCGGCGGAAGGGCCGGCCGCTGCGCCCGTCGAGATCGCCATATTGCGTCTCGGCCACACGCCAGGCGGCATCGCCGTCGCCCGATGCGGCGAGGCGGATCAGGATGGCGCGGCCGGCCGTCTCGTCGCGGAACGCGGGATGAGCGGAGAGGCGCAATTCGGCGAGGGCGCGGGCGGCGCCGGGCTCGCCGGCATCGGCGGCGTCCTCGAGGCGGCGGAGATAAACGACGGGGCGCGGCAGCGGGGTCGCGTAGTCCGAGAGAAGCGACACGGCGCGGATCGCATCGTCGATGTCGCCGGAGCCGGCCAGCGTCGCGGCCGCGCGGTTGGGATCCGGGCCGACGAAGCGATTGTCGGTGAGGAGGGTCGCGAGCAGCGCCGCGGCGCCGGGCGACCGGCCCGCCTTCGGTTGAGAGAGGAGCGCGATCGCCCGCTTGCCATCGGCCGGGCCGCCTTCGCCTGTGACGAGCATCTCGCCGAGCATGCCTGCGCCCTGGAAGCGCCCGTCCGCGACCGCCCCTTCGAGCAGGCGGCGCGCGGCGGCGGGATCCTGCCCGGTGCCCCGTCCATAACGGAGCGCGGCGGCGAGCGGCCATTCGAGCGCATCGGGATCGACAGTGCGGATCGCAGTCAGCCGACGGTAGCCCTCGGCATAGGTCGTCGCATCGAGGCCGGGCGTCGTCAGGATGAGCGTGGCGAGGAGACTGGTGCCGAGGTCGCGCGCCTCCGCCTCCGAGACGCCGCCCTTCGGCCCCTGCGGCGGCAGCGTCTCTAGCGCGCGCGCCGTGGCGATGGCGCCGGCCGGGTCGCGGCGGATGAGCGGGCCGCGACGCTGCTCGTCGAGACGGTCGAGAAGGGCCTGCTGGTGTCCGGCCTTGGCGGCACGGAGCAGGGCGTCCACTGCCTCCTCGCGGGCGATGCCGTGACCCTCGGGCTCGTCATCCCGAACGGGCAGGCGATGCAGCGCGTAGAGGAGATAGTCGGCCTCGGCGAAGCCCTTCAGCGACAACGCTCGGAGCGCGCCGACCAGTCGGTCGGGAGACGTGCCGGGTTTGGCCGCCTCGGCCCTCAGCGCCATCAGCCGCAGCCGGTCGTCGTCGGGATGCGCATCGCGGGCGGTCGTGCAGGCCCGGATCAGCGCCTCGATCGGAGCGGGATCGAAGCCGGCTGAAAGAAGCTCTGGAAACTGGATGGCGGGCGCGATGGCCTTGCGATCGAGCGGGAAGGCCGCGCCGGTCTCGCAGGTGACGACAGCCGCCGCGATTTCCCGCGACCGCGCATCCGACCCGGCCGAGGTCGTCTCCTGGCGCGGCGCCTGGACGGCGAGCGCATGCAGCGGCAAGACTGCCATAACGGCGGCCAGCGGCAGGGCGGCGATGGCGGATGCCGCGATGGCTCGGCGAAGGCGACGCATCGGCTCCTCCTCCCGCGGTCGAAGCCCGCTTGCGCCGGCGACTATAGCATGTCGCCGCGCCGGCCTGCGACGCGGTTCACCGCGACAGCAGGAAGACGGCCTGCTGGCCGAGAAGGTTCCAGAACCACCACGGGGCGCTCGTCATCCGCCGGCCGCCGGCATCGAGGACGATCGGTGTCTCGATCTTCGCGCCGACCTCGCCGCAGAGGCCGGTGAAATCGCGCAGCGTGCAGAAATGGATGTTGGGCGTGTCGTACCAGCTGTAGGGCAGGTTCTCGGTGACCGGCATGCGGCCCTTGAAGCCGAGCGAGGCGCGCACCGTCCAGTGGCCGAAATTCGGGAAGGACACGATCGCCTTGCGGCCGATCCGCAGCATCTCGGTCAGGACCTGCTTCGGCCGGACCATGGCCTGGATGGTATCGGAGAGGATCACGTAGTCGAAGCAGGCGTCGGGATAGTCGACGAGGTCGGTATCGGCATCGCCCTGGATCACCGAAAGGCCGCGGGCGAGACTCTCGTTGACGCCCGCCTGCGACAGCTCGATCCCGCGTCCTTCGACGCGGCGCTCCTTCTGGAGCAGGGCCAGCAATTCGCCGTCGCCGCAGCCGACATCGAGCACGCGACTGCCCGGCGCGACCAGACCGGCGATCACCAGCAGGTCGATGCGCTTCACATCGGCGCGGGAATGAATGTCGATTGGCGTCATGTCAGCCCCAGCGCGCCGCGGCGGCGGAGGTCAGGAAGCCGCGGATGGTGGCGAAGAGGACCGGCTCGTCGAGCAGGAAGGCGTCATGGCCGCGGTCTGTCTCAATCTCGACGAAGCTCACGGAGGCGCCGCTCGCATTCAGCGCGCGGACGACCGTCTTGCTCTCGATGGTCGGGAACAGCCAGTCGGAGGTGAAGGACGCGACGCAGAACCGCGTGCGCGAGCCTCGGAACGCATTGGCGAGGCGGCCGCCATAGTCGGCGGCGATGTCGAAATAGTCCATCGCCCGCGTGACATAGAGATAGGAGTTGGCGTCGAAGCGCTCGACGAAGGAAAGACCCTGGTGGCGCAGATACGATTCGACCTGGAAGTCGGCGTCGAAGCCGAAGGCGACGCGCTCGCGATCCTGCAGCGCGCGGCCGAATTTCCGGTGCAGGCCCTCGTCCGACATATAGGTGATGTGAGCGGCCATGCGTGCGACCGCGAGCCCCTTGCGCGGGCTGGTGCCCTCGGCGAGGTAGCGGCCGCCGCGCCAGTCGGGATCGGCCATGATCGCCTGGCGGCCCACCTCGTGGAAAGCGATGTTCTGCGAGGAATGGCGCGGCCCGGTGGCGATCGGCAGCGCGGTGAACACGCGCTCGGGATAGGCGACCGACCATTGCAGGACCTGCATGCCGCCCATCGAGCCGCCAGCGACGCAGAAGAGCTGGTCGATGCCCAGCGCGTCCACGAGCATCGCCTGCGCCCGCACCATGTCCGGGATGGTGATGAGCGGCAGGTCGAGCCCGAAGGGCTGTCCCGTCGCCGGGTTGGTCGAGGCCGGGCCGGTCGAGCCCATGCAGCCGCCGACGACATTGGAGCAGACGACGAAGAAGCGGTCGGTGTCGATCGGCTTGCCCGGCCCGACCACCGTTTCCCACCAGCCCGGCTTGCCGGTCACCGGATTGTCGCTCGCGACATGCTGGTCCCCGGTCAGGGCATGGCAGACGAGGATGGCGTTGGAGCGGTCGGCGTTCAGCGTGCCGTAGGTCTGGTAGGCGATCTGCAGCGGCGCGATGCTCTGGCCCGAATCGAGCCGCAGGGGCTGATCGAGCCCGAAGCGCATCACATGGCTGGAGGGGGTGTCGGCTTCGCCGCGCGCGGCGCCGGCGCCGGCGGGAAGACTGTGCCTGGAAGAGGCCATGGTTCGGTTCGCGACCGCAAGGTAAGAGGCGCCTAGCTAGGGTCCGGGCTCGGGCGCTGTCAATGTTTTCTTTGCTTTCGTTCAGACGCTTGCCTATGAATCGGCCCCCGTCCGCGGCTGTCCTCGCGCCGCATTCCCGCGCATGAAGAATCCCTCTCCGATGGCCGGTACAGACACGACTAGCGTAACCGAAAAGGACGCCGCGGATCTCGCCGCGATCCGCGCCACGATCGACCGGCTCGATGCCGAGATGCATCAGAGGCTGATCGAGCGCGGCACGGCGATCGGCACCCTCATCAAGGTCAAGGGGACCAGCCGCCCCGGTGCCGCCTTCCGGCCCGGGCGCGAGGCCGACATGATGCGCCGCCTGGTCGGCCGCCATGCCGGGGCACTGCCGCTGTGGACCGCCGAACATATCTGGCGCGAGATCATCACCACCTTCACGCGCATGCAGGCGCCGTTCGACGTCGCCTATGACGCCGGCGGCGATGCCGATGCCATGCGCGACGTCGCCCGATTCCTGTTCGGCTTCACGGTCGCGCTGCACCGCCAGCAGGGCGCGCTCGACACGGTCAATCATATCCGCGAGAGCGGCACCGATCTCGGCGTGGTCGCGCTCGGCCAGCCGCCGGAGGCCGGCGCCTGGTGGCGGGCGCTCGGGCGCCCCTCGGGGCCACGCATCATCGCCCTTTCGCCCTTCATCGTCGTCGCCGGGCGGCCGGCCGAGACGCCCGCGCTCGTGCTCGCCCCCGAACTCGCCGATCCGACGCCGCCCGATCTTCATGTCTTCGCCGTCACGGCGATCGGCGGCGAGACGGAACGTGCCATCCGCGGCGCCGGCGGAACGGTACTCGCAGCGGCGGGACGGGAACTGCTGATCGCGCTGCCGGTCGAGACGGCGGTGGCGAGTCTCGCCGCGCATGCCGGCTTCGAGGATGTCGCCCGCGTCGGCGCGCTGTCGCGGGGTATCGTCGTCGGCGGGGCCGATGCCGATCCCGTGCTGTACCGGGCCGTGAACGGAGACTGACCGGATGACCAAGCGCGATCCCGACATCCGCAAGCCGGGCGATCGCCCCGAGCCGCGTCCGGGCATTCTCGACATCGCCGCCTATGATCCGGGCCGCACGACGGCAACCGGCGGGGCGAAGCTCTACAAGCTCGCCGCCAACGAGACGCCGCTGGGGCCGAGCCCGGCAGCCGCCGCCGCCTTCCTCGCCTGCCGCGACGGGCTCGAGATCTATCCCGACGCCTCGGCGCCGGAACTGCGCGATGCGATCGGTGCCGCGCACGGCATCTTGCCGTCGCGCATCGTCTGCGGCAACGGCTCCGACGAGCTGCTGGCCATGGTTGCGCGCGCCTATCTCGGACCGGGCGACGAGGCGATCCACACGGAATACGGCTTTCTCATCTATCCGATCGCCATTCGCGCGGCTGGGGCGACACCGGTCGCCGCGCCGGAGAAGAACTACACGACCTATGTCGACGGCATCCTCGACTGCCTGACGCCCCGCACCCGGGCCGTCTTCCTCGCCAATCCCAACAACCCGACCGGCACCTATGTGCCGTTCAGCGAGATCCGCCGCCTGCATGCCGCGCTGCCGCCGCATGTGCTGCTCGTCCTCGACGCGGCCTATGCCGAATATGTCCGGCGCAACGACTACGAGAGCGGCATCGAGCTGGTCGGCCAGTCGCAGAACGTGGTGATGACGCGGACCTTCTCGAAGATCCACGGCCTCGCTTCGCTGCGTATCGGCTGGCTCTATGGTCCGGAGGCGATCGTCGACGCGCTGAACCGTGTCCGTGGGCCGTTCAACATTTCGGTCCCGGCCATCAAGGCGGGCGTCGCGGCGCTCGGCGACCGCGCCCATGTCGAGGCGTCCGTCGCGCATAACGACGAATGGATGCTGCGCGTCAGCCATGCCCTGGAGACGCTCGGCCTCGAGGTGACGCCGAGCGTCACGAATTTCGTGCTGATCCACTTCCCGACGACACCGGGGCACACGGCTGCCGAGGCGGAGCTCTTCCTGCTCGAGCGCGGCGTCGTGCTGCGCGGCGTGGCGGGCTACGGCCTTCGAAACGCGCTCCGGATGACCATCGGCTCGGCCGAGGCCAACGAGGCGGCGATCGCGGGGCTGAAGGCATTCATGAGCGGCGGCAACCACGGCGGGCGCATATGACCGACATCATCTTCCCGCGCCTCGCGCTGATCGGCATCGGCCTCATCGGCGCCTCGATCGCGCTGGCGAGCCGCAAGGCCGGCACCGTCGGCTCGATCGCCATTTCCACCCGCAGCCCGGCGACGCTGAAGCGCGCCGAGGAACTCGGCCTCGGCGACGCTTATTTCGCCGATCCGGCCGAGGCGGTGCGCGACGCCGATTGCGTCATCGTCTGCGTTCCCGTCGGCGCCTGCGGCGCCGTCGCCGAGGCGATCGGCCCGCATCTGAAGCCGGGCTGCGTCGTTTCCGATGTCGGGTCCGTGAAGGCAGCCGTCGTCCGCGCTATGGCGCCGCATCTTCCCGCGCATGTGAACTTCGTGCCGGGTCATCCGATCGCCGGCACCGAGCATTCCGGCCCGGATGCCGGCTTCGCCGAGCTCTATCAGAACCGCTGGTGCGTGCTGACGCCGGCGCCGGGCGTCGATCCGGCGGCCGTCGACCGGCTCGCGCGGTTGTGGCGCGCGATGGGCGCCAATGTCGAGATGATGTCGGCGGAGCACCATGACCTGGTCCTCGCGATCACCAGCCATCTGCCGCATCTCATCGCCTACAACATCGTCGGCACGGCCTCGGATCTCGAATCGGGCATCCGGTCCGAGGTTCTGAAATTCTCGGCCTCCGGATTCCGCGATTTCACCCGCATCGCCGCCTCGGACCCGACCATGTGGCGCGACATCTTCCTCGCCAACAAGGAAGCGGTGCTGGAGATGCTCGGCCGCTTCAACGAGGATCTGTCGACGCTCACCCGCGCAATCCGCAACGGCGACGGCGACACGCTCTTCGATCTCTTCACGCGGACCCGGGCGATCCGCCGCTCGATCGTCGCGATCGGCCAGGACACGGCAGAGCCGGATTTCGGCCGTCGCGACCACGGCCGGTCCTGAGCCTGCGCACGCCCAAAAAAGAGCGGGCCGGCAGGATGTCCCGCCGGCCCGCGCGTCCGTGGCGCTCATGGGGCGCCTCCCTGCGCGTCAGCTCGTCAGCAGCACGAGATTGGCGTTCGAGAGACGCGTGTTGCGGTGGTGGACGAGATTGATGCTCCCCGCCCAGGTCTCGCCGGTGAACGACCGTCCGATGCGCAGGAACGCCGCCGCCGGGCAGTTGCCGGCGGTATCGGTGACTGCCGCGCCGCCATTCAACGATGCCGCGAAGTCGTTCTGGTCATAGGCCGTGGCGATCCTGATCGCCGTCGAGGCGGCGACCGCTCCGAGATCCAGGGCGGCGACATCCGTATTGTTCACAGTGTAGCGCACCCAGATGTGGCCGTCCGTTTCCCAGACGATCCGGCGCCTGTTGGACTCGGCGCTGATATCCTCCTGGTAGAGAACCTGGTGGGCGCCGCTCGGAAGCGTTCCGGCCGTGACCGCCTCGATATAGACGGTGTGAGCGATGCCCGAATAGGTCGGGAACGGAGCCTCTTCGCGCGCCGAGATATTGTCGACATCGCTGACACCGGAACGGGCCGCGTTGGCGTCGCCGGCTGCGAAGAAGAGTGCCGTTGCGCGGCTCGGAATGTGCTGAACGGAACCGACGACCGGCACAGCCGTGTTGAAGTACAGATTGTTGCCGGCCGAGTTGCCCCACCGGCAGTCTGCCATGTTTCCGCTGACCGAGTAGGAATCGAACTTGGCGACATAGGCCTTGCCGATCTCGGCGGGGACGCCGTAGTAGGCATACTGGGTCTGGCCTGCGGAGGGCCGGGTGACCCGCATTTTGCCGGAGACGGCCGCGATCGAGACGGTGGCTTGCGCCGTCCAGCCGGACGTGTCGGTGTCGAAGGTGCCGTTCACGATCAGTTCGGGGCCGATGATCGCCGGTGTCGAGACGCGGGTGATGCCCGACTTCGTGATGCCGGCGGCCGTGTTGAACGACGTTTCGTCGGCATAGGTCGTCGATCCGAGGATGTAGGTCCCGGACTGGTAATTGGCGACGAGCGACGTGAAGTCGAGCAGTTCCGGGGACGTCGCCGTCGCCCGCAAGCCGGCGATCGTTGCCGTCTCGACGACCATCAGTGCCTTGCCGGCCTCCGCGGACGTCTCGACAAAGGTCGATCCCGTCGCGCCGGCGATCGGGATCCCGTCGGCGAACCACTGATAGGTCAGCGTCGGCGACTGGAACCAGGTGCCGGGGATCACGGTCAGCGTGCGGCCGAGGCCGCGGACGCCGCCGATGCCGGGAAGGTCCTTGTTGATCGCCGGCACCTTCGGCATGTTCCGCGTCAGGTCGTTCAGCGCGAGCACCTGATAGCCGAGCGGCGTCAGATGCAGCCCGTCGAGGAACAGCCCGCTGTCCACCATGGACTGGTACGAGGTCGAATCCTCGTAGCGGAAATGGCTGACCATCGGATCGGTCAGTGAATAGCGCGCCATGGCCGCGTCATAGGCCGCCATCTTGACGTCCTGCGGGAAGGAGATCGGCACGCCGCAGCGGACCTCGCAGGCGAGGTTGGCCAGCGGGAAGCCGCAGAGCTTCTCCCAGCCATATTTGAAGCGTTCCCAGATGATGCGGAACTGCGCGACATAGTTGACGGCGCTCGAGTCCGTCATGTTGCGGGCGTTCTCGCCCTCGTGGATGGCGAAGATCGCCATCGGCACCAGGCCGCGGTCGAGCTGGATCTGCACGCAGGCCGTGATCATGTTGCGCAGCTGTGCATCGGCCATGTTGGCGATGTAGGCGGCCATTCCCTCGATCGTCTGTCCGCCCTCGGCGAACATCGATGTCAGGCAATAGCCGACCGCAACGTCCCGGTCCTCGAGCTGCATCCAGGATTGCAGCGCCGGCGCCGTGAGCGTCGATCCGGTGGCGCGCCACCGGGCGCCGAGCGCGTAGGTGCGCGCCGGATCGGCGGGCAGATCGAGCGTGCCCCGTGTGATGCCGTAGGCGCCTGTATTGGTATTGATGACGGGCGACTGTGCGATCTGCGTATAGGGCGACGCTTCCATGCGGATCTGGGGACGGAGCGTTCCCGAGCCGGACGGAAAGGTGCCGTAGGCGAAGTGCAGCCGGAGACGATGACGGTGGTCGAGACCGTCGGCGCCGCCGCCCGTGGCGAAGAGGCGGGCGCCGTCGCCCGGGTCGCCCGTTTCCTGGTAGCCGAAGCCGGCATCGAGCGGACCCGGCGCCGGATCCTTCTGGCCGGGGAGGAGCAACGGATCGAACTGGCTCGGCCGCGTGCCGTCATTCGAGGGCTGACCGTAGGAGGCGTTGTAGCCGGCCGCGCTCTCTGCGCCACGCGGGAAGACCGAGGTCGCGTAGATCGGGACGAACTGGTTCATCGCATAGGGCCAGCCATAGTCCCAGCCGTAGCCGTCCTTCATCTGCTGGCTGTTGCCCATGGCGATCTCGGCGACGAGACGGGTCGCCGCCATGGCACGGAACTGCATGGACCGGGACGGCCGTCTGGCCGCCCCGGACAATGCCGCTCGCCTCTGGTTGAGCGAAGACATGGATCCCTCTCAGTTCTGGAGGACTTCGAGCGCGAGCGCGAAGGTCTGGCCGGACGCGGGCACATAGGCGCCGCGCACCTCGAGCAGGGCATAGATGTTGGCCGTGCCCGATGCGGGATCGAAGTTGATCTCGCTGCCCGCGTTCGGCACGCCCTCGCCCTTGACGCCGTCCGAGAAGGCGGCGTCGAAGGTCACGTCGAGATAGCCGAGATGGACCGAGGCGATGCCGTTGACGGAGCCGGCGAAGACGCCGTTGTCGCCCACCGAGCTCGTCGGCGCGCTGCGGAAGAGATGAACGCGGACGGTGTTGTTGGCCCAGGCGGCGTTGCTGGTGGCGAGGCGTACCTTGCGCACCATACCCGTGGCGTCGTTGGCCCGCGCAGCGGCGATGGCGATCGGCGTGACCGAGCCGGCCGACGTCGAGTTGGCAATGAGGTCGCCGGTAGCATAGGTGGCGGTATCGGCGGGACGGGTGAGCGTCGCCGTCACGATCTTGGCGGGGCCGACGGAGACCTGCGGATCGCCGGCTGCGCCCGTCTTCTGGGCCTGGACCGCCGCGAGCAGGGCGGCGAGGGTCGTCTGGGTGGCCGGGTCGGCGGAGAGCTTGGCGAGGATGGCGTTGGCGAGCGCCTCGACATCGATCGGGCCGTCGCCGTCGGGGTCCGCCAGACCGGTCAGCGGCAGGAACGGACCCTCGCCGGTACCGGAGACGTCGAGCACGCGCTGGACGAAGACGTTGCCGGCGCCGTCCTTGATCTGCTTGGTCGTGAGCGTAGCGGTCATGGTCAGATCCATCCCATCAGCTGGAGGTTGGAATTGTCGGGGTTGGAGAAGTCGAGCGAGGCCTCTTCGCCGGGACTCGCATCGGTGTTGAGACCACCGAGGCCGGTCATGAAGCCGTAAAGCTCGGTGATCTCGATCCCGTCGGCGCGGCGCTCGATCTCGTATTCGGCGATCTGGCCGGCGGGGATCAGCCGGGATTCAGCGGTGGTGTAGGTCCAGCGCAGCTCCCGCAATGTCGGGTTGAGCACGAGCGATCCGCTCACGGTGTCCTTCACGACGAGCAGCGAGCCCGACGCGCCGATCGTGAGATAGAAGGTCGAGCCGGTGATCGGCACGTCCTCGGGGATCGTCCAGACCAGGGCGGGCGAATTGTTGCCCCGCCAGATGGACTTGTCGGCACGGAATGGCATTGGAATCCTCTGCTTCTTCGGGGGGCCGCTATGGCGGGCGCCGCTCACGGGAGACATCGCGTGCAGGCTCGATCCTGTCCGCCGATTCTCGGGATGACGGAGCGCGATCCACGCGTCTGACGTGACGTGCCCGCCATCTGCAACCAGATATACAACCTTAAATTGTATAAGTCACGCAAAAAGTGTTGCCGCCGATCAGGCGCGTGGCCGGTCGAGCCTGTCTGCCGCGTTGACAAAGCGAACATGGTACCGTTACCATCGCTCGAAATGGAGGGGCGGGTGTGACGGATCAGGTGAGAACGGTACTGATAACGGGCGCTGGGGCGGGGCTCGGCCAGCGCCTTGCCGCCCTGCTCGCCGAGCGGGGGCTCGCCGTGGCCCTTGCCGATGTCAGCGCCCCGGGCCTCGAGCGGACGCTCAAGCTCCTCCCCGCCGATGCCTCTGCCATTGCCATCACATCCGACCTCACCGCGGACGGCGCCCCGGCCGCCGCCGTAAAGCAGGTCGTCGACGCGTTCGGCCGCCTCGACATCCTCATCAACAATGCCGGCTATGGCGCCATCGAGCCGTTTCTCGGCATGACGGCTGCGCTCTGGCACAAGACGCTGTCGATCAATCTCGTCGCGCTGGCGATGATGACGGCCGCGGCCGGTGAGGTGATGCGCGACCAGCGCTCGGGCCGCATCGTGAACATCACCTCGCCCGCCTCGCGCATGGCGCTGCCGAACTACACCGCCTATGCCGCCAGCAAGGCAGGTGTCGACGCGGTGACGCGGGCCGCCGCTCTGGCGCTCGCGCCCTTCGGTGTGCTCGTCAATTCGCTGGCGCCCGGCATGATGGACACCGAGATGCAGCGCTCGACGGAGCTCGACCTCGCGAGGATCGAGGGCCGCAGCGACGTCGAGGCCTTCCTCGACGAGCGCACGCGCCGCGTCCCCCTCGGCCGCCGCGCGGAGATCGACGAGGTCGCGGCAGGTGTCCTGTGGCTCGCGCTGGACGCGCCTCCCTATGTGACCGCCGAACGGCTCAACCTCTCCGGCGGACTGGACAGGGACTGACAATGGCTTTGCCAGCTAATCATCCGCCTGAAAGTGCGGATCTCCGAGCGCTTGCCGCGCGTGCGCTGTCGATGCGACGGCACATGCTGACCATGGCGCGGGGACCCGGCCAAGGCTATGTCGGGCAGGGGCTCGGCATCGCCGACGTGCTCGCGGCGCTCTATTTCCACGAGTTGCGTTGGGACCCGGGTGATCTCGCCGCGCCCGACCGCGACCGCTTCCTGCTCTCGACGGGGCACTACTCGATCGCGCTCTGGGCGGCGCTCGCGGAAGCCGGCGTGTTTCCGCTTTCCGAGCTCTCGACCTATGGCGCGGACGACAGCCGGCTCGATATGTCGACGCTCGACACGACGCCGGGCGTGGAGATGATCGGTGGCTCGCTCGGGCATGGGCTGGGCCAGGCGGTCGGCATGGCACTCGGCCTGCGCCTCGCCGGATCTCCCGCGCGCATCTTCTGCGAGCTTTCGGACGGCGAGATGCAGGAGGGGGCGACCTGGGAGGCGGCGATGTCGGCGTCGCATTTCGGCCTCGACGGGATGGTCGCCCTGATCGATTGCAACGGCATCCAGGCCGATGGCGCCGTCGTGCTCGACATGGAGCCGGTGGCAGAGAAATGGCGTGCGTTCGGATTCTCGACCGCAGAGATCGACGGCAACGACATGGCAGCGGTCGTCGCCGCGCTCGCCCGCACCCGGCAGCGAGACGGCAGGCCGCATGCCATCGTCCTCCGAACGCGGCCGGGTTTCGGCATTCCGACCCTCATGGCCCGCGAGAAGGCCCATTTCATCCGCGTCGATGCCGGCGAATGGGACGCCCTCGCCGCCGAGCTGGAACGGGAAGGTGTCCGCAATGACTGAGCGCATCTTCACCCGGGCGATGGGCGTCGACGAGGTGAGCGGGGTCCGCCCGACCGTCGAGGCGCCGTTCGGTCATGCCCTCGCGGCGCTCGGCGCCGAGCGGCCCGAGATCGTCGGCATGACGGCCGATCTTGGCAAATACACCGACATCCTGCCCTTCCGCGACGCCTTCCCGGACCGCTTCTTCAACATGGGCATGGCCGAGCAGAATCTCGTCGCCGCCGCGGCCGGGTTCGCGCGGACCGGCTTCATGCCCTTCGCGACGACCTATGGCGTCTTCGCCTCCCGCCGCGCCTATGACTTCGTCGCCATCGCCGTCGCCCATTCAAGCCTTCCCGTGAAGATCGTGGCGGGATTGCCCGGCCTCACCACCGGCTATGGCGGCACGCACCAGGCGATCGAGGATCTTGGGCTGATGAGCCTCATTCCTGGCCTCGTCGTGATCGATCCCTGCGACGCGACCGAGATCGCCGCGGCGACGCGGGCAGCGGCCGAGCATCCGGGGCCGGTCTATCTGCGGCTGCTGCGCGGCAAGGTGCCGGTCGTGTTCCAGCCCGAAGGCTTCCTCTTCGAGATCGGCAAGGCGCGGCTGCTCCGCGAGGGCGGCGATGTCGGCATCATCGCCACGGGCTTCATGACCGAGCGGGCGCTCGACGCCGCCGACCGGCTGGATGCGCTCGGTCTTGCCGCCGGCGTTCTCCACGTTCCCTGCCTGAAGCCGTTCGACGCCGAGGCGGTCGCGGATTTCGCCTTGCGCTGCGACCGCATCGTCACCGCGGAGAACCACGTCATGCGCGGCGGCCTCGCCTCGCTGGTCGTCGAGGCGCTGCACGAGCGCGGCATCCAGCGCTCCGTCCGCCGCATCGGCTTGCCGGACCGCTTCATGGAATGCGGCGCCGTCCCGACGCTGCAGAAACGCTATCGCATCACCGTCGACGACATCGTCGCCAGCGCCGAGGAACGGGCATGAGGATCACCGGGATCGAGACCTTCACCGTCGGCGCGGGTTGGAAGAACTGGCTGTTCGTCCGTGTTCACACCGATGCCGGCATCACCGGCCTCGGCGAGGGCACGCTCAACGGCTTCATTCGCACCACCGAGGCGGCGGTCCGGGAGCTGGAGCATCTCGTCATCGGCCAGGATCCACGACGCATCACGGCGCTGGCCAAGCGGATGCTCGACAGCGTTTCGCTGGACGGAGGCCACATCCATCGCACGGCGATCGCGACGATCGAGGTCGCTTGCTGGGACATCCTGGGCAAATCGCTCGGCGTACCGATCCACCAGCTCATCGGCGGGCGCATGCGCGACACCGTGCTCGGCTATGCGAATGGCTGGTACCGGACCGAGCGCAGCCCGGAGGCCTTTCTCGCCGCTGCCGAAGCGGTGATCGCCAAGGGCTTTAAGGCGATGAAACTCGACCCGTTCGGGACCGCCTCCGGCTTCATCGGCAAGCACGACCTCGACCTCGCCTACGACATCCTGCGGACGCTGCGCGAGAAACTTCCGGCCGGCACGCTGCTGCTCATCGACGTGCATGCCCGGTTCACCGAGGTCGAGGCGATCCGCGCCGCGCATCGGCTGGCGCCGCTCGATCTCTACTGGTGGGAGGAGCCGACGACGCGGGACCGGCAGGAGACGGTGCATGCGGTCGGTCGCGCCAGCCCGATTCCGGTCGCGACCGGCGAGATGTACGACACGGTGGGCCAGTTCTTCACGCTCGCAGAGGGAGGCGGAGTCAACATTTTTCAACCGGAACCGATGTCGCTCGGTGGTATCGGCAACACGCTCGCCGTCGCCAATCTCGCGCTTGCCCATGGCAGCTACATCGCGCCGCACCAGTCGGGCGGTCCGGTCGCGACCGCCGTCTGCCTGCAGCTCGCCGCCGCGGTGCCGAACTTCCTGATCCAGGAACATTTCGACGCCTTCAACGACCCGTGGACGCGCGACCTCGTCACCTGGCATCCGTCGATCGATCCCGCGACTGGCCATCTCTCGCTGCCCGATGCGCCGGGGCTCGGCATCGAGCTCAACGAGGAGGTCGCGCGGGCGCATCCCTACGACCCCAAGGCCTATCTCGACATCCATTCGGAGGGGTGGGAACGGCGGCTCGGTTCGCGGCGCAACAGCTAGATGTCAGGCGCTGGCGCGGTCGACAATCGAAAAGCCGACCGGCACGATGCGTGGCAGGTTCTCCTCGCCGCGCAGCCGCTTCAGCAGCTGGTCGACGGCGAGACGGCCCATGCCGTAGCGATCGACGCGGACGGTGGTGAGCGGCGGATAGAGCTGGGCGGCGAGGTCGACATCGCCATAGCCGGCGATGGCGAGGCGGCCGGGAATTGCCCAACCGCGCCGGTGGCATTCCTGCACGGCGCCGATGGCGAGTGTGTCGCTCGAGCAGAAGATGACGTCGAGCGCCGCGTCGCGGGCGACGAGCGCCGATACCGCCTCGGCGCCGCCGGCGGAGGTGATCGGAACCTCGATCTCGAGGCTGGCGGGATAGACATGGCCGCGGTCGATCAGCGCCTGGCGGTAGCCGATGCGGCGCTGTTGCAGACGGTCGTTGCCATGGGCGGGCGTCGAGACGAAGCCGATGCGGCGATAGCCCTTGTCGACGAGATGGCAGGTCATCGCATGGGCGGTGTCGAAGTTCGACACGCCGACCGCCATGTCGATCGGATCGCGGCCTCGGACCTCGCTGATCTCGACCACGGCGACATCGCCATCCTCGAGAAGCTGGCGGGCGCCGGGCGCCTGCACGAAGGCCTGCAGGATGAGGCCGGCCGGCTGCCAGCCGAGAAGCGCCCGGATTGCCTGATCCTCGGCGTCGCGGTCGAAATCGCCCTGGACGAGCAGCAGCTGGTAGCCCGCTTCGTGGCAGGCATCCGACATGCCCTGCACCTGCTCGGCGATGCCGGAATTGATCAGCGGCGGCACCATGGTGCCGATGATGCGGCGTCGGCTCTTCAGCGACGACATGGAGGAGGCGAGCTGGTTGCGGATGAAGCCTTCGCGCTCGACCACCGCCATGATCCGTGCCCGCGTCTCGGGCGAGACCTTGTCGGGATCGGCCAGGGCGCGCGACACGGTCATGGGCGCGACGCCGGCCCGGCGCGCGATCTCGCGCATGCCGAGCCGCTGCTGCCCCTTGGGGCTGCGCCTCTTCGGCGTTTCCCCATCCGCCGCGCCGCCCTCCGACGGCCGGGATCCGGCCTCGCCGCTGTCGTCGCTGCCCTTGTCGGCCATGGTCGTCCGATCCGCCCCGATCCTTCGCGCCGCCCCGCCGCGCCGGCGGTGAATCGGCGGGTCCAGTGTAGGCTCTCCGCCCGCGCAGGGAAGGGCGGGTCCGTCGTGCTTCAACGCCCACGAATCCGGTTGAGAAAATTATAATAGCATGATGTTATGTGAGCAGGCCGGCGTCAGACCGGCCTCTGTCGGCCAGGATGCGTGGAGGACGCGAGGCCGGCGAGGGAGGGGTGAATGGAACGAACTGTCGGACGGCCCGCCACGGCCGAGACTTCCGGCCGCGCGATGCGTGACCGGCTGACGCGACTCGTCGCCGTCGGCGAGGTCGGCGTCCTGCTGGCGCTCGTGGTCATTGTCGCCTTCTTCTTCGTGCTCGAGCCGGCCTTCCTGTCGGAGCGCAACATCCGCGCCATCCTGCGCGTCGTCTCCTTCGTCGGCATCATCGCCATCGGCCAGACGCTGCTGCTCGTCTGCGGCGAGTTCGATCTTTCCGTCGGCGCCGTCGCCGGCCTCTCGGCCGTGGTGAGTGCCAAGCTGATGACGGCGCTGGCCTTGCCCGTGCCGATCGCGCTTCTCGGCGGCGTCGCGGTCGGAGGCCTCGTCGGCCTCGTCAACGGCCTTGCCGTCGTGCGGCTGCGCATACCGGCCTTCATCCAGACGCTCGGCATGCTCTTCATCGGCCAGGGGCTGATCCAGGTCGTGACCAATGGCTATCCGGTCTATCCGCTGCCCAAGGTGATCGGCGAGATCGGCATGGCCGGCTTCGTGTTCGGCCTCGGCTGGAGCTTCGTCTTCTTCGTCGTCGCCGCCATCAGCGCCGATTTCGTCCTCCGCCGCACCGTGTTGGGGCGCAACATGTATGCGACCGGCGGCAATCCCGAGGTGGCCCGCCTCGTCGGCATCGATACCGCGCGCATGAAGATCGGCGCCTTCGTCACCGTCGGCATGCTCGCGGCCGTCGCCGGCATGTTCGTCATGGCCGATCTGTCCAGCGGCACCACATCGATCGGCTCCGGCTGGGAGCTCACCGTCATCGCCGGCGTGGTGGTCGGCGGCGTCAGCCTGTTCGGCGGCGCCGGCACCATGGCGGGCGGCCTCATCGGCATCCTGCTGTTGCAGGTCGTCACCAGCGGTCTCGTGGTGATCGGCGTCAACGCCAACTGGCAGCAGATCGCCGTCGGCCTGATCATGGTGATCGCCGTCGGTCTCGACGTGCTGCGCCGCCGCACCTTCATCGCCGGCTCCGGCAGCGAGCCGCCGGCCGAGCCGGCGAGCCCCGCCAAGCCCTAGGGAATACCGGGCCTTCGACGCCCGGAGGGAACCAAGAAGAAGGCCCGGTCGCGCCGGGCCGATCACAGGGAGGAGAGCATGCAGACCACATCCAGGACCATCCGCATCGCGCTGGCCGGCTTCACGGCGCTGGCGGCGCTCGCGGGCAGCGGCGGCGCCGCGCTGGCCGAAGGCAAGAACATCCTCTGGGTCCAGCCGATGCGCGACCATCCCGTGCACCGGCTGATGCAGGCCGGCTTCCTCGCCAAGTGCAAGGAACTGGGCAACACCTGCGAGGTCGTGGGCAACCCCTCGGCGACGAACTACGACGTCTCGGCCTCGATCCCGCTCGCGGAAGCGGCCATGGCCCGGACCAAGTTCGACGCCATCGCCGTCTATGGCCCCGGCCCGGAAATCTATCCCTTCATCGGCAAGCTCGGCCAGGAAGGCTTTCCGGTCGTGACCTGGCACGTTCTGCCGGCCGAGGGCAGCGTGCCCGGCCTCAAGGCCGCGACCGGCGAGGACATTCCGAGCGCCGGCAAGGCGGCGGCCGAGGCCATGGGCGCCAAGCTCGGCGGCAAGGGCGTGATCGCGCTGACTCAGGGCTCGTCCAACGACACCGAGAACGTCATGTCGGACTCGTTCCGCAAGACGATGGCCGAGAAGTATCCCGACATCAAAATCCTCGACACGCAGATGGAAGGCTTCGAGCCGTCCTCCGCCGAGGCCAAGGCCGTGGCCCTGCTGCAGGGCAATCCCGACGTCAACGCCGCCTTCTCGACGACCGGCAACGGCATCCAGACCTGGTCGGGCGCGGCGCGAAAGGCCGGCCGCGAGGGTCTCGTCATCGTCGGCATGGACTATATCCGCCAGAACCTCGACATCGTGAAGGCGGGCGGTGCCTGGGGCGTGGTGGCGCAGCCGCTCTACGAGGAAAGCGCCAAGACGGCCGAGCTCGCCAACCACCTCGCCGAGGGCAAGACGGTTCCCTACCTCAATCCGCTGCCGGCGGCCGTGCTGACGGCGGGCGATCTTGAGCCCTATTACAAGATGCTCGACAGCGCCGGGCAGTAGTCCGTCCCGAAGAAGAGTGCCTTGGAAGGTCGGCATGGCCGGGCTTGTCCCGGCCATCCACGACTTCCTCTCCGCCGCGGCAAGGCAAGACGTGGATGGCCGGGACAGGTCCGGGCATGACGGGTGACCATGATGGAAGACAGGACGTCATCAGCGTATCTTGGCGTGAGCGGCGACACGGCGTCGCCACCCGTCATCGAGACGCGGGCCGTCGTGAAGAGCTTCGCCGGCGTCCAGGCGCTGCGCGGGGTCGATCTCACGGTGCGTGCCGGCGAAATCCATGCCCTGCTCGGCCAGAACGGCGCCGGCAAGTCCACCCTCGTGAAGATCCTCAACGGCGTCCATCCCGCCGGATCCTTCAGCGGCGACATCCGCGTCGCCGGGCGGCCGGTGAGCTTCCGTTCGACCTCCGACGCGCGCGCCGAAGGCGTCGGCTATGTGCCGCAGGAGATCGAGGTTCTCGAGCAGCTGACGGTTGCCGAGAACGTCTTCGCCGGCCAGACCGGCCTCGGCGCCGGCGTCCTCGTCAGCCAGCGCCGGCTCGAGGAGCGGACGCGCGCGCTTTTCGCCGAGATTGGCCTTGCCATCGATCCCAGGGCGCTGGTGGCGAGCCTCACCGCCGCGCAGCGCCATCTCGTCATGATCGCGCGGGCGCTGTCGTTCCGCCCGCGCGTGCTGATGCTGGACGAGCCCACCGCCTCCCTCTCGGGCGTCGAGGTCGAGCGGCTGTTCGCCGTGCTGCGGCGACTCAAGGCGCAGGGCTCGACGATGATCTTCATCACCCATCGCCTGCCGGAAGTGCTGGCGATCTGCGACCGGGCGACGGTGCTGCGCGACGGGCGGGTCGCGGCCGAGATCGGCCGCGAGGCGTTCGACGCGGAGCGCTTCATCTTCGCCATGTCCGGCCAGCGGCTGCAACGACTCTATCCCCATCACGAGCCGCCCCCGCCCGCCCCGCCGCTGCTCTCTGTGCGCAATCTCACCATCGCCGGTCGGTTCGGCGTCAATCGCGGCGTCAGCGATGTCGGCTTCGACGTCCGGCCGGGCGAGATCCTCGGCCTCGCCGGCCTGCTCGGTTCGGGACGCACCGAGATCCTTCACGCGATCTACGGCCGCATTCCCTTTGCCGGCGAAATCGCCATCGCCGGCCGGCCGGTCACCATCCGCAAGGCGGGCGATGCACGCGCCGCCGGGATCGCGCTCCTGACCGAGGACCGCAAGCGCGACGGCCTCCTGTTCAATCTGCCGGTCGGCGCCAACATCACCATTGGCAATCTCGGTCCGCTCGCGTCGCGCGGAATCGTCAGCGATCGCAAGGAGAAGAGCGCCGTGCTCGCGGCGATGCGCTCGCTCGCGGTCAAGGCGCGATCGCCGCAGTCTTCCGTCGCGCATCTTTCCGGCGGCAACCAGCAGAAGCTCCTCTTCGCGCGGGTTCTGATGAGCGGGCCGCGCGTGCTGCTGCTCGACGAGCCGACCAAGGGGGTCGATGCCTCGACACGGCACGAGATCTACCGGCTGATCGTCGATCTCGCGGAGAAGGGCGTCGCACTGGTGGTGGTCGCCTCGGAACTGGAGGAGATCATCGGCATCGCCGACCGATGCCTCGTCGTGGCGGACGGCCGCATCGTGGACGAGTTCAAGCGCGGCGAGGGCAGCGAGGATCGCGTCCTGCGCGCGGTCGCCGCGGCGCAGGCGGCAGCCACCATGGCCACGGCACTTCCAGCGAGCGGAAGGATCGGCTGACATGAGCGGGCGTCTTGCCGAGGGGCGTTTCGGGGGGCGGTCGGTGCTCGTTACTGGCGCGGCGACCGGCATCGGCCGTGCCACGGCGCAGCATCTGGCCGCCGGCGGGGCCTCGGTGTTCGGAATCGGCCTCGACGGCGCGGAGGGCCGTGCATTCGAAGCGCGCGCCGCCGCCGCCGGTCTCGCCTTCCGCTTCCGCGAGGCGGACCTCACCGACGAAGCGGCCGTGCGTTCCGGCGTCGCCGCGGCGATCGACGCGTTCGGCCGCATCGACGCGGTGGTCAACGCCGCCGGCATCTACGAGACCGGCAAGCGTCTCGAGGACCTCTCCGATGCCGACTGGGACCGCACCATCGCCGTCAACCTGACCGCGATCTTCCGCGTCTGCCGGGCGGTGCTGCCATACATTCGCGCGGCCGGCGGCGGCTCGGTCGTCAACATCTCCTCGGTGCATGCGCTGGCGACGGTGCCCGGCGTGCCGGCCTATGCGGCGTCCAAGGCCGGCGTGCTCGGCCTGTCGCGGCAGATGGCGCTCGACTATGCCGTCGACCGCATCCGCGTGAACGCGGTGATCGTCGGCTCGGTGGCCACGCGCATGACGCTGGACGGGCTCCAGGCCGCCGGCGGCGCCGAGGCGATCGGCCTCTCCTTCGAGAAGAACCGCGCCCCGCGCATCGCCGACCCCGAGGAGATCGCCCGCGCCATCGGCTTCCTCATCTCCGACGACGCGTCCTTCGTCACGGGAAGCGGCTTTGTCGTCGATGGCGGGCTGACGGCATTGGTGCTCTGAACGCTTCAGATCAGGAATGGCCTGAAAGCGACCCGCTCCTGCATGCTCTCGCCGGGTCCGAGGACGATGACGCCGAGATCGGGCTCCGTCCTGTTGAGGGCGCAGGAGGCGTTGGTTTGCGGCTCCAGGCAGAAGACGTCGCGCTTCGGATCTGCATAGAACATGAGATTCTCGTAGAGCGGGCCGGCTTCGATCGCGAGGCCGACTCCGCGTGCCGGGAAACGCAGTTCGGCGCGCCCGTCCCAGCGGCCGTAATCGTTGTTGCGCCAGCCCTCGGGCAGCGGTCGATGCTCCGAGAAGTCGAGCTCGGGCGCCACGCTGATGCGGTCGCTCACCACGCCGAACGGTCCCTCGAGCCAGAAGTCGCGGGCGCGGAACCTGAGGGTGACGTCCGCATCGCGCGGAAACCAGGGATGGTGTCCGAAGCCGAAGGGCATGCGCGCCGCCCCGCGGTTCTCGATGCTGGTCGTCAGCGACAGGGCGCCGTCCGCGAGCGCGAAACGCTGCACGGCGCGGTAGGTGTAGGGGTCCTCGGTGCCCCCGTCGTGATCGAGCACGAGCACAACGCTCGTCGCGGTCGCTTCCTCGATCGTCCAGGCGCTCTTCCAGCCGCTGCCGTGGACGTTGAACGGCTCGGCGCCGTTGTTGGGCGCGACGCGGTAGGTCCGGCCCTCGAAGGTGAAGGCGTTGCCGTCGATCCGGTTGGCATAGGGGATCATCGGAAAGCTGGCGACACCGAGCACATTGCCCGCGGCGGCGTCCTCGGCCGACAGCGGCCGCATCGCGTCGCGGCCCTCGATGCGGAAAAAGGCGATGCTCCCGCCCAGTTCCGGCACGAGGCCCAGCGAAACCCCGCCATGGGCAAGCTCGATCATTCCATCCCCCTCAGAAATCGCGGCCATAGCCGGCCGTCCAGCCGCCGTCCACGGCCAGTACCTGGCCGGTCGTATAGGTGTTCATCGGATCGGCGAGGAAGAGCAGCCCGGCGATCGCTTCTTCGATCCGGCCGGGCCGGCCGAGCGGCACATGCGTCCCCATCGCCGGATCGCCCGAGGCGCCGTCCCCGATCCATCCCGTCGCGAGCGCGTTCACCAGCACCGTCGGCGCGGCGCGCATGGCGAGCCCGCGCATCGCGGCGACGACGGCGGCGAGCGCCGGACCGGCCGCCGCATGGCGGCGCATGGCCAGCACCGCCACCGCCGGAACGAGATGCAGGATTCGTCCCCGGCCGCGCGCCATCATGGCGTCGGCGGCCGTCTCGGCGAGCGCAATCAGTTCATCGGGCCGGTAGGCCGCGTCGAGATCGAGCGGATGCGCGACGACGAGGATGTCGGCTTCGCTCTCGCCGCCGAACGCGACCGTGGCGCCGTTCTGCGCGAGGGCCGCGGCCGCCGCTTCCGCCAGCGCATGGCGAAAGCCGCCGATCACGACGCGCCCGCCTTCGAGATCGATCCGCATTGCCGTCCTCCCGAGGGTGATGAAAGGCCGGATAGCGACCGGCGACAAGAGCGGGCGGCAGGCAATTCGCATTTCCGGGCGAATCGGACTTGGCAAGCCGTCCGCGGGTAACATAACATCATGCTATTATAATTCTTGAGCGCAGACCATCGCTGCGCCGCAGGGCTCCGAGGGAGGAGAGAGATGAGCGCACCGGCATCGGGACGCCGCGCGGCCGCCACGCGGGCGGGCAATCTGCCGGCCGGGCTCGCGGCCGCCGCATTGATCGATCTCTACGAGCGCATGGTGCTGCTTCGCCGCTTCGAAAGCGTCGCGCAGGTCGCCTGCCGCAAGGGCGAGACGCCCGGCTTCCTGCATCTCTATATCGGCGAGGAGGCGACCGCCGTGGGCGTCTGCGCCCATCTGCGGCCGACCGACTGGATCACCTCCACCCATCGCGGCCATGGCCATGCGCTCGCCAAGGGCATGGATCCCAACATCCTGATGGCCGAGCTGTTCGGCAAGCGTGATGGCTGCTGCGGGGGGCGCGGCGGCACGATGCATCTCTATGATCGCTCGGTCGGCCTCTTCGGTACCAACGGCATCGTCGCCGCGGGCATCGGCCATGCGGTCGGCGCCGGCATCAGCGCCCGCGTGCAGGGAACCGACGGCGTCGGCGTCGCCTTTTTCGGCGATGGCGCCGTCAATCACGGCGGCTTCCACGAGTCGCTCAATTTCGCCGGCATCCAGCGGGCGCCTGCGGTCTTCATCTGCGAGAACAATCTCTACGCCACCGCGACGCCGCTCGCCGCCGCGACGCTCAACACGGAGATCGCGACCAAGGCCGCCGCCTATGGCATCCCGGGCGTCGCCGTCGACGGCAACGATGTCGTCGCCGTCTGGCAGGTCATGGCCGAGGCCATCCGGCGCGCGCGCTCCGGCGATGGTCCGACGCTCATCGAGGCCAAGACCTATCGCACCGTCGGCCATCACGAAGGCGACCCGGTGACGGGAACCTACCGGACGCAGGCAGAGGTGGATGCCTGGGCGGCGCGCGATCCGATCGCCACCTTCCGCGCCCGCCTCACCGGCGGTTTCGCCTGCGCCACCGACGACGAACTCGCCGCGATCGATGCCCGGGTCGAGAGGGTGGTGCAGGACGCGCTCGCCTTCGCGCGGCAGTCGCCCGAGCCGGACGCCGCGACCTCCTCGCTGCATGTCTTCGCCGAGCCGATCAATCCGCCGGACGCGCTCGTCCAGGCGGCGCCGTCGGTGACGGTCACGCAGAGCTGGCTCGACGCCGTCCGCGACGGCATCGCCGAGGAGATGCGCCGCGACACGCGCATCCTTTATTTCGGCGAAGGCACCGGCGAGCGGGGCGGCACCTTCGCGCATACGAAGAACCTCTTCGCCGAATTCGGCGGCGAGCGGATGGTCGATACGCCGATCTCGGAGCAGGGCTTCACCGCCGCTGCCATCGGCGCCTCGGCGACGGGGACGCGGGTCATCGCCGACCTGATGTTCGCCGACTTCCTGTTCGAGGCGGCGGGGCAGATCGTGCTGCAGGCCTCGAAGCTTCGCTACATGTCGAACGGGCAGATGAATGCGCCGCTCGTGGTCCGCGTCGGCGCCGGCACGGTGCGCAGCGCCGGCCCGCATCACTCCGGCGTCTATCATCCGTCCTGGGCGCATATTCCCGGCCTGATCGTCGCGCTGCCTTCAACGCCGGCCGATGCCAAGGGATTGATGAAGACGGCGCTCCGGGCCGGCGATCCGGTGCTGATGCTGGAATCGAAGGCGCTGTTCGCCAGCAAGGGCGAAGTGCCGGTCGGCGATCATCTGGTTCCGTTCGGCCTCGCCCGCATCGCGCGGAGCGGACGCGATATCACCATCGCCGCCGCCGGGCAGATCGTCCATCGCGCGCTCGAGGCAGCCGAGCAACTGGCCACCGAGGGCGTCGAGGTTGAGGTCATCGATCTGCGGACCATCATGCCGCTCGATGTCGAGACGGTGGCGGCGAGCGTGCGCAAGACGCATCGGCTTCTGGTCGCCGACGAGGGCTGGGGCGCGTTCGGCGTCGGTGCCGAACTGGCGCAGGCCATGAACGAACTCGCCTATGACGATCTCGACGGGCCGGTGGCGCGGCTGCACAGCGACCCGCAGCCGCATCCGCTCGCGCCTGCCCTCGAGCGGGCCATGCTGGTCGATACGCCGAAGCTCGTCGCCGCCATCCGTTCGGTGATTGCCGGCGAGGCGCCGGTGCCGCGCCATTGGCGCGCACTCGGGGGCCGCAGCACCGCGCCTGCGGCGGCAACGCCTCCTCCTCCTTCCGCGCCGCCACCCCAGGCGAGGCCGCCACTTGCTGTCGCGCCGCAGTCCGGTGGCGCCGGAGACGGCGAGCCGATCACCATGCCGTTCGGCGATCTCACCGTGAGTGAGGGTCGTCTCGTGCGTTGGCTGAAAGCGGAAGGCGACAGCGTCGCCGCCGGCGAGGTCGTGGCCGAGATCGAGACGGACAAGGCGGTGGTCGAGATCGAGGCGCCGGTCGCGGGCAGGCTCGGGCCGATCGAGCAGGATGCCGGCGCCGTCGTCCCGATGGGCGGGCGCATCGGCAGCGTCAGGGTGGGCTGAGCATGAACGCTCCCCGGCGGACCCCTGCGACGCCCTATGCGCGGCGGCTGGCGCGCGAGCGCGGCCTCGCTCTCGTCGAGATCGGCGGCAGCGGGCCACATGGCCGCATCGTCGCCGCCGATATCCTCGCCTTCGTGCCCAAACCGGCTGCGCCGAACGTGGCCGAAGTGCTGGTCTCGCCGCCACCCGCGCCTGCGACGCCCGTTCCGGCCGCGACGCGCGCCGTCGGGGCTTTCCAGGCAAGCGTCGATCTCTCGGCTCTCGCCACGCTGATCGCTGCCTCGGGAACGGAGCTCGCGACCGAACCCTTCCTCGCCAAGGCTGCGGCGCGCGGCGCAGGGAACTTAGGTCGGGTCCTCCTGCTGCGCGATCGGGCCGGCAGGGCCAGCCTCGTCGAGGACGCGGGCGGCCTTTCTCCCCGCGCGATTGCGGCCCGGCATGCGGATGGTACGGAAGCCGATGCCGCGATGATCGTCGAGATCGTTGAGGCGGCCGGCATCCGTCCGGTCGGCGCGGCGCTGCCGTCATCGGCCGTGCTGCGGCTGATCGCCGTCATCGACGGGACCTGGGCCGACCTGCTGCTCGTCCATGACGAGGAGGCGATCCCTACGGCGGAGGCGGCGGCAGTGCTCTCCGAGATCCGTGCGCTCGCCGAGGCGCCGCTCCGCCTGCTGGTATAGTCGAGCGCCGCCGCCCGACCGGCGATCACATCATGAAGCCGGCCGTCCAGCCGCCATCGACGGCGAGCACCTGGCCGTTGACGTAGCTCGCTTCGGGCGCGGCCAAAAACAGGACCGCTTCGGCGATCTCTTCAGGCGCGCCCGGTCGCCCGAGGGGGATATGGCGCATGAACGCCTCGGTCCGGGCGTGGAAGCTGCCTTCCTCGCCATAGAAGAGCTTGCGGGTCACTTCGGTCATGATCGATCCCGGGGCGATCGCATTGGTGAGAATGCCATGCGGCGCCAGCTCCAGCGCCATCGATCGCGTCAGATGGATGATGCCGGCCTTGGCAGCGACGAACGGGCTCTGCAGGCGCATCGCGGCGAGGCCGACCACGGACGCGATGTTGACGATCCTGCCGCCCCGACCGCCCGCGATCATCGGCTGCAGCGCCGCGCGGCTCATCAGGAACAATCCATCGAGATCGACGCCGACGATGCGGTGCCATTCCTCGACGGGAAACTGATCGATGCCGACGCGGTGCGCGAGTGTATTGACGCCGGCATTGTTGACGAGGATGTCGAGTCGGCCATAGGCCCTGGTCGTCTGCTCGACGGCGGCGGCGACCGCCGCCTCGTTACGGATGTCGACCTCGACGGCGATCGCGTCGGGCAGACCGGCGGCGACGCGCGCCGCTCCCTCGCCATCGACATCGGCGACGACGATCGCGGCGCCGTTGGCGGCCAGGCGATCGACGATCGCGCGACCGATGCCGCCGGCGGCGCCGGTCACGAAGGCCACCCTGCCGGAAAGATCGCAGCGCATCGTCGAAGCCTCCCCCAAAAGCTCTCACTATTATGATACTATAATGATGATCGGCGGCTGTCACCGCGATTGGCGGCGCACGGCGGTTTCCGTTAGTTTCGCAGGAAATGGTGAAGACGGGTGGCGGACGTGCGTGTGAACGACCGTGAGGAGAGCGGCAGGGACGGCGCCCGATCAGGCGCCGGCGCCGCCGAGGACGCGCAGGGCGGAGCGGTGCTGGAGCTTTTCCCGCCGCGGGCACTGTCGCGCGATGACGGACCCCTCTACCGGCAGCTCGCGGCCATCCTGCGCGCACCCATCGCCGAGGGCACGATCGTGGCCGGCATGTCGCTGCCGCGCGAGGCCGATCTCGCCGAGCGCTTCGGCATCAGCCTCATCACGGTCCGCCAGGCGCTGCGCGACCTCGAGAACGAGGGCCTCATCAAGAAGCGCGCCGCCAAGCCGGCGGTGGTGGCGGGGCCGCAGGAGGGCCGCAAGCGCAGCTTCGGCTTCCAGAGCTTCGCCGAGATCGCGGCCTCGACCCGCGACCGGCGGCTCGACATTCACAGCTATCGCAAGGAGCGCTCGGCGGCGGCCAGCGCGGCGCTCGGCCTCGACTCCGACGAGGCGCTCTACTGCCTCCGCGCGACGCTCCACATGGAGAATGTGCCAACCGGGCTGACGACCTTCTATTTCCCGCCCGAGATCGGCGCGCGTATGAAGCGCTCCGATTTCGACGATGTCGTCGTCTTCCGCTCGGTGCAGCGCCATCTCGGCATCAAGCTCTCCGGCGCCCGGATCACGGTCCGCGCCGATGTCGCCGACGAGAGCCTTGCCAAGGCGCTCGACTATGTCGTCGGAGGCCCGATCCTCGTCATCGAGATGCTCTATCTCTCAGAAGCCGGCGATCCCGTGGAACTCACCATCAACCGCAATCGGGCCGACCTGTTCAGCCTTTCCTATGATGCTCCGAACGACCTCGTCTAGCGGTTCGCTGGACAGTCTCATAAGATTATAATAGCATTATCTTGTGGCGTGCGGACGACGTCGATTGCCGCCGCCGACAAAGCCGGGCTTGCACGCCGTGGCGATGATGGTACCGTTATCATGCGAGGTGCCCACAAGAAGCGCCCGCATTGTCGAGGAACGCTCTCGAGGGAGGAACGCCGTGAAACTGAAAGCCACGCTTGTCGCCCTGGCGACTGCGACGGCGGCGCTCGCCGCCGCCCCGCCTGCCATGGCCGAGGGCAAGCCCTACAAGATCTATCTCTCCAACAATTTCGTCGGCAATGACTGGCGCCAGCAGATGGAGCGCGTCGCCGAGGTCTCGGTGAAGAAGGGGCCGCTCGCCGGACGCGTCGATCTCAAGATCGAGAATGTCGAAGGCACGGTCCAGGCGCAGATCAACTCGCTGAACAATATCATCCGCTCCAAGCCGGACGCGATCCTGATCGACGCGGCCTCGGCCGAGGCGCTCAACCCCACCATCAAGAAGGCCTGCGACGCCGGTATCGTCGTCATCTCCTTCGACCAGGTGGTGAGCGAGCCCTGCGCCTATGCGCTCGAATCCGACTGGACCCGCATCCCGGCCGTGCTCGCGGAATGGATGGCGAGCCAGCTGAACGGCAAGGGCAAGGTCTTCGTCGACCGCGGTCTCGCCGGCGCGCCGATCTCGGCCCAGCTCGAGAAGGGCTATCTCGATGTTCTGGCGAAATATCCGGGCATCGAGGTGATCGGAAACTACAACGGCGAATATGCGCTCGGGCCGGAGCAGGCCGGCGTCGCCTCGCTGCTCGCCGCACATCCCGAAGTCGACGGCATCCTGACCCAGGGTTATGGCAGCGGTGCGATCAAGGCGCTGCAGGATGCCGGTCGCAAGATCGTGCCGGTCACCGCCTTCTCCTACAATGTCGCTGCGACGACCTGCGCCCAGACCGAAGGCGCCGCCTGCATCCTCGGCTCCAACCCGGCCTATCTCTCGTCAGAGGCGATCAAGCTCGCGGTCGACATCCTCGACGGCAAGCCGAAGCCGGCCGACCGCCACATCCTCGTCAACGGCGACTTCCTCGCCACGAATGGCGGGGAGTGGACGTCGACGCTCTATCCCGACGCCGTCATCCAGAAGATCGAGATCGGCAAGAATGCCTGGCCGGACCGTCCGCCGGGCCTGACGCTGCCGATCACGCCCGAGTGGGTCGAGATCACGGCCGAGGAAGCGGCCGGCGGCTGAGCCGCCCGCGCGATCGCGCCGCCCGCAGTCCTCGTCGGGCCGGGCGGCGCCCTTTCGCAACGATGCGCCTCTCTCGCGGCGCCCCTGAGCCGGCGGATTCATGACCGATTTCCTGGAGGCGACCGCGGTCGTCAAGCGCTATGGCGGCATCGTCGCGCTCGGCCGGGCCGATCTTTCGGCGCGGGCGGGCGAGGTGCATGCCCTGCTCGGCGAGAACGGCGCGGGCAAGAGCACCTTCATCCAGATCCTCGCCGGCGCGGTGAGGGCCGATTCCGGCACGATCACGCTCGGCGGCCAGGCCTATCGGCCGCGCAGCCCGGAAGCGGCGCAGGCCGCCGGCGTCGCCGCGGTCTTCCAGGAACTCTCGCTGATCCCCGACCTGACGGTGGCCGAGAATGTCTGGTTCCGCCACGAGCCGCTCTCGCCGCTCGGCACCGTGCGCGCGTCAACTCTGAACGCCGCCACGGCCGAACTCTTCGCGCGCTACCGCTTTCCCGATATCCGGCCGGATCGCGAGGTCCGCCGCCTGACGCTTGCCGAGCGGCAGGTGGTCGAGATCGGCAAGGCGCTGTCGCGCGATCCGCGCGTGCTGATTCTCGACGAGGCGACCTCGGCGCTGCCCCCGGCGGAAACCGAATGGCTGCTCGGCCTCGCGCGGAGCGTCGCCGCCGCCGGCACGCTCGTCATCTATATCTCGCACCGGCTCGGCGAGGTGCGGGCGATCGCCGACCGCATCACCGTTTTCCGCAACGGCGAGACGGTCGCGGCCTACGAGACGCAGGCCGTGGACGACGAGACCATCATCGCCGACATGCTCGGACGCCGGATGGACCGCCTCTACCCTCCGCGCGTCGCCACATCGACGGGCCGCGTCGCGCTCGGCCTCAAGGGATTCGGGGCCGGGTCCAAGCTCTCCGGCATCGATCTCGACCTCAAGGAAGGCGAGGTACTCGGCGTCGCAGGCCTTCAAGGACATGGCCAGCGTGAGCTGTTCCAGGCGCTGTTCGGCCTCGGCCGCGCCGAGGGCTCCGTCACGCTCTGGGGCAAGCCGCGCGACATCCGTTCGCCACGCGCCGCGCTGTCCGGGCGCGACGGGCTCGCGCTCGTCCCCGAGGATCGCCGCAGTCATGGGCTGATGCTGGCGAAGAGCATCCGCGAGAACCTGACGCTCTCGGTCGTCCGGCGGTTCACCCGCTTCGGCCTCACCGATCCGAGGCGCGAACAGGCGCTCGTCGAGGAGATGATCCGGACGCTGCGCATCAAGGCGGATTCCCCCGAGCAGCCGGCCGGGACGCTCTCCGGCGGCAACCAGCAGAAGGTCATCTTCGGCAAGATGCTGCTGACCGAGGCCCGCATCCTGCTGCTCTACGACCCGACGCGCGGCATTGATGTCGGGACCAAGGGCGAGATCTTCACGCTGATGCGCCGCCTCGCGGCGGAGGGCTATGCCATCCTCTTCTATTCGAGCGATCTCGCCGAGCTCGTGCATGTCGCCGACCGTGTGGCGGTGCTGCGCAACGGCCGCCTTGCCGCCGTGCTCGAAGGCGACGACAATTCCGAGCACGGCATCCTGCGCGCAGCCATGATCGAGCCGAGGGCCGCATGACGATGCTCGCCGCCGACCGCCGCGAAAGACGCGCCATGCCGGATCTCTCTCCCTCGCTGAAGGCGAAGCTGGTCGACCGGGCGCCGATCCTGATCCCGGTCGCCATGCTGGTCCTGCTCGTCGCGATCTATGCGAGCCTCCGCGAAGGCGTGTTCACGCTGGACGAACTCAATCTCGACACCGCGGCGGCGCTGACGCTGGTGCTGGCGGCGACCGGGCAGACCATCGTGCTCCTCCGCGGCGGCATCGATCTTTCGATCGGCGGCACGATCAGCCTCGGCACCGTACTCGCGGCGACGCAGTTTCGCGACGATCCGGCCCATGTCGTCCTCTGGACCGCGATCATCCTCGTCATCGGCGCGCTGGTCGGGGTCGTCAACGGCGTCCTCATCACGGCGCTCAGGTTGCAGCCCTTCCTGGTGACGCTGGCCACCTGGTCGATCCTTTCCGGCACGGCGCTCATCATCCTGCCCATCGACGGCGGCGGGCTGCCGGCCTTCTGGATGGCGTTTGGCTCGGGGAACTGGCTCGGCCTTTCGAGCGCCGTCTGGCTGCTGGCGGTGCTCGTCCTGTTCTGGGTCTGGTTCCGCCGCACGCGGCTCGGCATAGCCATCCGCGCTACAGGTTCCAACGAGCGATCGGCCTTCCTTTCCGGCGTTTCCCCGCTCGGCATCAACATCGCCACCTATGCCCTGTCCGGCCTCTTCGCGGCGATGGCGGCGCTCTATCTGACGACACAGACCGGCGCCGGCTCGCCGACCATCGGCAAGGACTACATCCTGCCCTCGGTCGCGGCGGCGGTGATCGGCGGCATCAGCCTGTTCGGCGGCCGTGGTGGGCTCATCGGCACCATCATCGGCGCCTATATCCTGACGATCATCGGCAATCTCGTCTTCGTGCTGTCGATCTCCAGCTACTGGCAGCCGATCGTCTCCGGCGTCATCCTGCTCATCGCCGTTCTCGCCAGCTCGATCGCCGAACGCTCGGCCCGGCGGAGCCTGACATGATCAATCTGCGCCGCCACCGCGCCATCCTGCTCGCCTATCTCGGCATGCTGCTGCTGCTGCTCCTCACGAGCGTGGTCGCGCCGGGCTTCCTCTCGGCGGCGCATCTGCGCAGCACCGTGGTTCTCGCTGCCTTCATCGGCATCGTCGCGCTCGGGCAGACCTTCGTCATCATCGGCGGCGGCATCGATCTCTCGGTACCCTGGGTGCTGAACGCCGCGGCCGTGCTCATGACGCTGGCAGCCGCCGGCCAGAACGGGCCGCTGCTCTATATCGTGCCGCTCCTCCTCGTCGCCGGCGCGCTGGTCGGCGCGATCAACGGGCTCGGGGTGGCGCTGTTCGGCGTGCCGCCGATCATCATGACGCTCGCCGTCAACGTCATCCTGCAGGGCGGCATCCTCGTCTTCACGGGCGGCGCGCCGACCGCGACGGCGCCGCCGGCCATCCAGTTTCTCGCCGTCGGCCGCATCGCCGGCTTCCCCGTCATCCTGATCCTGTGGGTCGTGATCGCGGTGGTGGCGACGCTGCTGCTATCGCGGAGCGCCTTCGGCCGCTATCTCTATGCCGTCGGCTCGAGCGCCGCGGTCGCGACCTTTTCCGGCGTGCCGACGCTCGCGACCACGGTCGCCGCCTATACGCTCTCCGGCTTCGCCGCAGCGCTGGCCGGCATGCTGCTCACGGGCTACACGGCGCAGGCCTATCTCGGCATGGGCGATCCCTATCTCTTCACCTCGATCGCGGCGGTGGCCATCGGCGGCGCCTCGATCCTCGGCGGCAGCGGCAACTATATCGGCACCATCGCCGGCGCGCTTGTGTTGACGATCCTGACCGGCCTCCTGCCCGCGCTCAATCTTTCCAACGGCGCCTTGCTCGTCGTCTATGGCGTCGTGATCCTGGTGACCGTCTCGCTCGGCAGCGAGTCGCTTGCCGCCTTTCTCGGCAGCTTCCGCCGCGCGCGCCGCGGCGACGGTGCCGCTTCCTGACGGACGGGGGTTCCATGGTCGAGATCGAATGCGTCGTCGATGCCGGAGCGCTGCTCGGCGAGAGCACCTATTGGGATGTCGACGAGCAGGTGCTGTGGTGGATCGACATCTACGGCAAGACCGTCCACTGCTTCGATCCCGAGACGCGGCAGGACGATACGGTCGCCCTTCCGGAATATCCCGGCTGCCTTGCCGTGCGCGAGGCCGGCGGGCTCGTCATCACGATGGAGACGGGCTTCCATTTCCTCGATCCGGCGAACGGGCAGCTGACGCCGATCGTCGATCCGGAGACCGGGATCGACGATACGCGCTTCAACGACGGCAAGACGGACCGGCAGGGACGCTTCTGGTCGGGCTCGATGTTTGAGGCGCCCGGCAAGCCGATGCGTCCGATCGCCTCGCTCTATCGCCTCGACACCGACCTTTCCTGCCACAAAGTCGTCGAGGGCGTCGGCTGCTCGAACGGGCTCGCCTGGAGCCCCGACAGCCGCACGATGTACTACACCGACAGCCACACCCCGATCGTCTGGGCCTTCGACTTCGACCCCGTCACCGGCGAAGCGGCCAACCGGCGCGACTTCGTCGACCTGTCCTTCATGGACGGCATCGTCGATGGCTCCACCGTCGACGCGGACGGCTGCTACTGGCTGACCGTCCCCTTCAAGGGCAAGGTCATGCGCTATGACCCAGACGGAAGGCTGATGCTGACGATCGACCTGCCGGTCGACCTGCCGACCTGCTGCGAGTTCGGCGGCGAGGCGCTCGATACGCTCTATGTCACGAGCGCGACGCTGCGCCGCCCGGCCGATATCCTCGCCAGCCAGAAGAACCCCGGCGGCCTGTTCGCCATCCACGGCACCGGGGCGAAGGGACTGCCGCTCGTTCCCTTCAAGGGCTGAGCGCGGCCTGTCGCTCGCTCAGGACGAGACGGCGCAGCGCTTCAGCGCCATCATAGCCGGCGCCTCGATCGCCGGTTCGGGACTGGACATCTCCCCAAGCGAGCGGCCTGCGGTCTCTCCGCCGGGCGCGATGGCGGCAGCAGGCCCGGTGGGCTCCGCGCTTGCCACTGGCCCGGTCGGTGCGGGTTCCGCGCTGGCCGGCGGCGGCGGCGCTACGGGCTCGAGCGGGGCCGGGCCGATGCGCGGCAGTGTTCCGAGCGGAATGAAGCCGAGAGAGGCGCGGCCCGAGGCGATGGTGACGGTTGCCTCGCGCCAGGTCCGGCCGTCCACGGTCACCGGCTTCAGCAGCGCCGAGACTAGGCCGATCATCTGCCGCGCCTTGTCGCCGCTGCCGGGCTTCAGGCCATCGACGACGTCGGGCAGCTTCTCGATCTGGTCGAGCCGCACGGTAAGCCGGCCATTGAGCAGCCCATCGGCGCCGGGCGTGAGCGCACCCGAGATGTCGGCCGAGGCGCCGCCGATCGTGGTCAGCAGGCGATCGATACGAATCGGCTGGCCGGAAGCGATCCAGGCCGCGGCGGCATCCTCGCCGTTCCGAGCCCGCGCCATCGCCTCGGGCACAGCCGCGGCGATGTCGGCATCGATGGCGGGGAGCGAGGGGCGGCCGGGCGGAGCCGCCGTGAGCCGCGTCACGCTGAGGGCAATGTCCAGCAGCCCGCCGTCTTCCGGCATCAGATGCAACTCGGCATGCTCGGCGCTGAGCGGCACCGCGCCGTCCATGAGCGCCGGCGCGGCGATGCGGGCGTCGAGCCCGTCCGCGACCAGCGAATAGCGCTTGAGGCCGGAAAGGCCGAGCCGGAGGCTCGACTGCAGCGACGTCCAGTTGGCGTCGAGGCTCGCGCCGCCGGGGCCCTTCAGAGTCATCGGGCCCTTGGCCGCGAAGAGCGCATGGCCGGGATTGTAGACGAGGCCGAGCGCCTCGAAGCCGGCGAGGTCGATCGAGACGTCCTCGGCGGGGCAGGCCGCCGCGACGGGCATGCAGGTCACGTCGATGCGGAAGGGAAATCCGCCGATCGACCGCCCGCCGCAGGAGAGCGTGGCGCCTTCGGCCGCGGCGCGCGCCTCGAGGGCATCGATCTTGCCGCCCAGATAGTGGCTGAGGCCGAACCAGCCGGCGGTCCACAGCAGGGCAAGCGCGACCACGACGCCGACGACGATCCGGAAGCGTCGGCGCCCCCGCGCCTTCGGGGCGGTCGGCGTGGCGCCGCCTGCGCCGGACGGGCTGGTCTTGGACTGGTCGGTCACGGGCGGCCTCCTGGTTGCAGTCCGGTGGTTCCGCTGCTAGGCGGGAGGCGCCTTTCGCGGAATTCGCACCGATGTCCGATCTCTGGGTGTTTGGCTACGGCTCGCTGATGTGGCGGCCGGGCTTCAGCTATGCCGAGGCCGTTCCGGCACGTCTTCGCGGCGAGCATCGCGCTCTCTGTGTCCTGTCCTACGTCCATCGGGGCACGCGCGAGAAGCCTGGGCTCGTATTGGGGCTCGACAAAGGCGGCTCGTGCCGCGGCGTCGCCTTTCGCATCCTCGAGGCCGAACGCGACGCCGTGATGTCCTATCTGCGCGAACGCGAGCTCGTCACCAATGTCTATCGCGAGGTGACGCGGCCGGTCCGTCTCGCCGGCGGCGGCGAGGTGCGGGCGGTGACCTATGTCGTCGACCGCAGCCATCCGCAATATGCCGGCAAGCTCGGCCGCGACGCTGTGCTCGCGCTGGTGCGGGAGAGTGCCGGCGTCTCGGGCCATAACCGCGATTATGTGCTGGCGACGGCCGAGCATCTCGCCAGCGTCGGCATCAACGACCAGCTGCTCGTCTGGCTGGCGGGCGAACTCTCGGGCGAGCGCGGTCGCAGCGCCTGAGCGGATCGGCACGCCTTTCAGGCCCCGTGTCCGGCGGTGGCGGCGGGCACCGGCGGCGGGTTCGGCGATGCCAGCGCCTCGGTGACGAGGCGATCGGTCGCCGGCTCGATCGCTGCGATGAGGCGGGCGAGGAAGGTCTTCGAATCGAGGCCGGGCGGGATCGGCTCCAGAACCTCGACGATGATCGTGCCCGGATAGCGCAGGAAGCTGCGCCGCGGCCAGTAGAGCCCGGCATTGAGCGCAATCGGGACGACTGGCACCTTCAGTTCGCGGTAGAGGTGGATTATGCCGAACTTGTAGTCCGGCGGCGCGCCGACCGGACGGCGCGTTCCTTCCGGGAAGAGGATGATCTGGCGACCCGCCGCTGCGGCCTCGCGGCTGTCGGCGGCGAGCTTGCGGAGCGCCTTGGAGCCGCCGGCCCGGTCGACCGCGATCATGCCGGCCTTCCAGGTGTACCAGCCGAACATCGGGATCATCATCAGCTGCCGCTTCATGACGAAGGTCGGGTCGTCGAGCAGGGGGAACAGCGCCATGGTCTCGAAAGCGGACTGGTGCTTCGGCGCGATCAGAGCGGCGCCGTGCGGCAGCCTTTCGAGGCCACGGATCTCGATCCGCGTGCCGGCGACGACGCGCAGCGCCCACATGCTGGCGCCGGTCCAGAGCTTCACGACGCCGATCGCGGCCCGATGCGGCAGGAAGAAATAGAAGGGGAGGGTGACGGCGATGATGACGGCCATGATCGCGTAGAACGCGACCTGGAACAGGAACGAACGGACGATCAGCATTCGGACGGCCTGCTCCGGCGTCGAGGGGACGGCGTCAGCGGGCGTCGGCCTCCGCCTTGGCCGCGGCGGACCGGACCGGCGTCGCCGCCGGTGTTGCCCCCCACGGCGACTCGACGGCGAGCCGCGCCCGCGCCAGCGTATACTTCACGTATTCGGCCATGAGAAGCTTGAGAGAGGCGGTGTGTCGCCACCAGCGCGTCATGTCGAGCTGCGGGTTGGAGACCGGATAGGGAATGAGCGCGGTGTCGGGCATGGCGCCGGCGAGTTCGATCATGCTGCGCGGCATGTGATAGTCGCTCGTCACGATGATGAGCGAGCGAAAACCGTTCTTCATCGCCCAGTCGCGGGCTTCGTCGGCATTGCCGATCGTGTCGCGCGCCGCGTGGCCGAGATCGACGTCGCCATTGAGGATGCGCATCTGGTCGCCGGCCGTCTTCTTTGCGATCTCGCGCCGGCCGACGGCGGGGTTCACGCCGGAAATGAGCAGCCTTTCGCCACGGCCGTCGGCCAGAAGCGCCAGCGCGCCATCGATCCGGGCGGCGCCGCCCGTCAGTGCGACGATGCCCTCGGCCTTGATTCCGGCGGGCGGGGCGAGGCGGGCAACGCCGTCCGAGAAGCGTACGAAATCGAAGAGCGTGAGCCCGGCGAGGAAGACGAGCGCGAAGACCAGGAAGCGGCCCGAAAAGAGCGGCGGGCGGCGCGTCTGCGCCGGCCGCGACGCCGGTCCCGCCGCCCGATCCTTGCCGGATCGGCGGCTCCCGAGATCCATGGGAGGGCGCAAGGCGTCGGTCATGAGTCGCGCGATTCTAGCAGATCGTGGCCATTGCCCAAGAGACCGGCCGGAACTCCGGCGCTCTCCCGGCACGACATCCAATGCGCGAAGGCGGTCATTCGATGCTCGCGAGGTGGCGGAAGACGGTGAGGCGCGAGGTGATGGCCGTCATCAGGGCGATCAGGATGGCGATGCCGAGCGCGCCGAGATAGCCGGTCGGGCCGATGGCAAAGCGGCCGAACAGGGCCGAGACCTGATCGCCCTCGGGCGTCGCGATCGATCGGCCGAACAGGAAGGAGAGGACGAGGAACAGGAGCGTCGCCCCGGCCGCGCCCCAGAGGCCACCCTTGAGGCCGAGGATCAGGAAGTGACTCTGGAACTCGCGCGCGATGAACCCGGCCTCGGCGCCCACATAGTGAAGCACCGAGACGATGTCCCGATTGGAGGCCATGGCGCCGCGCGTCGCGAACACGACCGAGAGCACGGTCGCGACGAAGACGAGCGCGAGGATCGAGAAGCCGATGATGACGGTGGCGTTGGCCATCGCCTTCAGCCGGTCGGTCCAGCTGCGGTGATCGTCGAGGCTCGCCCCCTTCACTTCCTTGCCGAGCCGCTCGGACAGTGCCGCGAGGTCGACGGTATCGGGGCTCGCGAGCTCGACGACGATGAGGCGCGGAATCGGCAGGTCGCTCATGTCGAGACCGCTGCCGAGCCAGGGCTCGAGCAGCTGCGCGTTCTCCCAGGACGACAGCTGGCGGGCGCTGGCGACGCCGGTCGTCGCCGTTGCGATCGCGACCGCCTTGGCGGCCTCGGCGTCGGTGTCGATCCCGTCCACGGGACGGACCTGGACCGTGATCTCGCGCACGATGTCCGACTGCCAGTCGAGCGAGGCGTCACGCACCAGCGTCACCGCGCCGAGCGTCAGGCAGGCGAGAAAGCTCATGATGGCGACGACGATCATCAGCGATCGTCCCGCGATCGATCCCGCCGGCACGATCGGGCTCGGCGGCGCCTTGGAGCGCGTCGTGGAACGGCGGCCGCCCATCACGGGGGCGCGGATGGCGTTTCGCTCACTCATAGATCGACAGCCGTCCTTCGTGCAGCACCAGCCGACGGGCGTCGAACTGGTTCATGAGGCCGATGTCGTGGGTGGCGATCACGACCGATGTGCCGAGCTTGTTCAGCTCGACAAAGAGGCGCAGCAGCCTCTTCGCGAGCGGCGGATCGACATTGCCGGTCGGCTCGTCGGCGAGCAGGATCTCGGGCTGTCCAATCAGGGCGCGGGCGATCGCCGCGCGCTGCTTCTCGCCGCCCGAGAGGATCGGCGGCAGGGCCTGAACGCGATCGCCGAGGCCGACCCATTTCAGCAGCTCGATTACGTCCGCCCGGTAGCTCGCCTCGTCGCGGCCGAGCACGCGCAGCGGCAGCGCGACATTCTCGAAGGTGGTCAGGTGGTCGAGCAGTCGGAAATCCTGGAAGACCACGCCGATGCGGCGGCGAAGCGCCGGCAGCTCCGTCCGCGGCAGCGTCGCCACATCGCGGTCGAAGATCTGGATGAGGCCGCGCGTCGGCTTCAGCGACATGAACAGGAGGCGCAGCAGCGTCGACTTGCCGGCGCCCGAAGGACCGGTCAGGAACTGGAAGGAGCGCGGTGCGATCTCGAAGGAGAGGTCGCGCAGCACTTCCGCACCCATTCCGTATCTGAGGCCGACATTCTCGAAGCGGATCAATGCTGCGTCCCTGATTGCACCCTCGCGCGGGGCTTTCCGCGCGCTGGAGCCGGCGCGCCGCCGCCAGGGCGGCTGCCGCCATCGCATCCGACCTTGAGGATATCAGCGTTAACGATTTGCGAACGTCCCATCAGTCATGGGAATGAAAGACGTGATGAAACGGGAAATCGCACCCGATCAAGGCGAAGACGCGGCGGCGCGGAGCGCTCGCTAGGCTGTCCTTAGCGAATCGGATGCATGATGATGGCGGCGGCGAGGGAATGCCGTCCGGATCGGGGAACGCTCGAGTGTCGGCACGCGGCGCGGCAGGTGAGAAGGCAGGGCAACGGCGTTCGGCCGTTCCGACGCTGCTGTCGCTCGCCCTCCTCGTCATCGTGGTGGCGGTCGCGGTCCTCGGCCGCACGGCGCTCGTCGGCGCCGCGCCGGGCCTCGCCCGCCTCTATGCTGCCGTCGGCGTGCCGGTGAACGTCGTCGGCCTCGACCTCGTCGACATCTACCCATCACGTGATGTCGAGGGCGGGGCTCCCGGCCTCGTCGTCGAGGGCACGATCGTCAATGTCACGAGCCGAAAGGTCGATGTGCCCTCGCTTCGGCTGACGCTTCTCGATGCCTCCGGCGAACGCGTCGGCGGCTGGCAGGCCGAGCCGACCCTCACGCGGCTCGCCCCCGGCGAAAGCCAGAAATTCCGTACGCGGCTCGCTTCGCCGCCCGATCAAGCCAGGAAAGTCTCGGTGAGCTTCGCCTCGCCCGGGACGAAGGGATGACCCGATGCCCGTCGTGCGCGGACGTTCGATCCGAGTTCTCTATGACGAAGCGGCCATCAAGGCCCGCAATGCCGAGCTGGCGGCCGAGATCGCCGCAAGCGGCTACGACAATCTGCTCGTCATCTCCATCCTGAAGGGCAGCTTCGTCTTCGCAGCCGACCTGATCCGCGCGCTGCACGACTCGGGCCTCGCTCCCGAGGTCGAGTTCATCTCGCTGTCGAGCTACGGCGCCGGCACCCAGTCGAGCGGCTCCGTCCGGGTCGTCAAGGATATCGAGAGCGACGTCGCCGGACGCGACGTTCTGCTCATTGACGACATCCTCGAATCCGGCCGCACGCTGTCCTTTGCGCGTTCGCTGATGGAGGAGCGCGGCGCCCGCCGCGTCGGCATCGCGGTGCTGCTGGAAAAGCCCGGCAAGCGCGCCGTCGCCATCGATGCCGAGCATATCGGCTTCGTCTGCCCGGACCTTTTCGTCGTCGGCTACGGCATGGATGCGGCGCATGCCTTCCGGGAACTGCCTTTTGTCGGTGTTGTCGAGGAGTAGAGGCGCATGGCGCGCATCCTGGTCACGGAAGACGACGATTCGGTCCGCGCCTTCGTCGCGCGGGCGCTGACGCTGGACGGCCATCAGATCGATACCGCCGAGGACGGCGCCGACGCGCTCGACCGGCTGCGTGCGGTCGGCGGCGCCTTCGATCTGCTCCTCAGCGACATCCGCATGCCGATGATGGACGGCATCGCCCTCGCCATGGAAGCGGCGCCTGAGTTCCCCGAACTCACGATCCTCCTGATGACCGGCTTCGCCGACCAGCGCGAGCGCGCCGACGGCCTCGATCGCATCGTGCATGACGTGGTGCCGAAGCCGTTCTCGCTGTCCGAGATCCGCACCGCCGTCGGCGGCGCGCTGGCCGCCGGCCGCGAAAGGGCTGTCGCCTAGTAGGGCTGCAGTAGCCGTTCCAGATAGTCGCGTTCGAGAAGCGGGCGGGCGGCGTCGCCGAGGCGACGGCGGATCGCGTCCAGAATCTCACGCGCCCGCTGGGCGTCGATCGCGTCGGGAACCTTGACCGAAGAGCCGAGATCGGTGCCGCGGCCATTCTGCTCGCGCTCGCGGCCGAGCGGGTCCTGCCCCGGCATCGTGCCGTTGGCGCCCTGCCGCGTGCCGGTGCCGTTCTGGCGCGCCATCTGCTCTGCCATGCCGCGTGCGCCCTCGCGCAGCGCCTGAAGCGCTTCGCCCTGGCGGCCGACGGCGGCGCCCGGCTGACCTTCGCCGAGCTGCCGCGCGGCCCCTTCCATCGAGCGGCCGGCCTGCCCGAGCTTGCCATCGGGCTGCATGCCCTGCTGTTGCATGTCCTTCTGCAACTGCTCCAGAGCCTGTGCGAGGTCCTGCTGGCCCTGACGAAGCTGGTCGAGCGCCTGCTGACGCTCTTCCGGCGTCATCTCGGGCGCGGTGGCGCCGCTGCCATCCGTGTCGGGATCGAGCTTGAAGGTCTTGTCCATCAGCTCCTGCTGGCGGCGGATCATGTCGCCGAGCTTGTCGAGCGCCTGGTTCATCGGGTCGCCCTGACCCTGCTGCGCCTGACGCTGCTGGCCCGCCTGCAGGTTCTCCATCATCTGCTGGAGCTCGGAGAGCATCTGCTGGGCGGCCTCGCGCGAACCGCTTCGGGCCAGATTCTCGATCTGGTCCATCATCTTCTGCAGGTCCTGCTGCGTCAGCGTCCGCGTGTTGCGGTCCGCCTGCTGGCGGTTCGGCTGCGGGTTCTGCTGCGCGGTGCGGGCGAGCGCCTCGAGATAGCGGTTCATCGCCTCGCGCAGTTCCTGCATCGCCTTTTCGAGCTCGGCATCGGAGGCGTTGTTCTCGATCGCCTGGCGCAGCCGCTCCTGCGCCGCCCGCAGGTCCTCGGCCGCGAGCGACATGTCGCCGTCCTCGAGGCCGAGCGCGATCTCCCACAGGAAGTCGACGACCGAGACGAGGTCCTCGTCGCTGCGGGCGCCGGTCAGACGGTGATAGGCGGCGCGGAGCGACAGATAGGCGCCGCCATTCTCGTATTTTGCGGGGTCGATGGTGATCGCGTCGATCATGTCGGCGACATGGGAAGCCTGAGCGGCGTCGAGCGCCAGCAGGCGGCGCTGCTCGACGACGGCCCGCGCGATCGGATTGGAGAAGCTGCGCGCCGGAAGCACGAACGTGACCGGCTTGCTACGCCCCGTCTGGCCCACCTCGTCGGTGGCGACCAGCACCATCGTCACCCTGGCACCGGCCCAGGGATGGGCCGAAAGGTCGCGGATGGTCTCGCCGTTGCCCTCGCGCATGCGGAGGCGCGGCAGGGCCAGCGGAACCTCGGGAGCCGCGACCAGCGGCCGCGCCGCATCACGCGCCGGCTGCGGCTCGGCGCTCGTGATCTCCGCTTTCGCCGAGACGATGCCATAGTCGTCCTTGACGGCATAGGCGAGGGAAAGTGCGCCGGAGGCGGTCGCGCCCGGCTCGCGGGTCAGTTCGATTGAGGGCGGGTTGTCGGGCGTGACATCGAAGGTCCACCGCGCCAGCGACCGGCCGCTGCGGGCGATCTCGACGGCGGCGGAGCTCGCCAGAGCGAAGCGGCGCTCGCCCTGTGCAGGTCCTTCCGGCGTTGCCGCTGCGCCCTTCAACGCCGGGCGGGCGACTTCGAGGGGGATCGGCTTGCCGTCCGCCGTCGTGGCGTCGACGGCCATGGTGCCGTCCTCGGGCATGCGGATCGTGACGATCGAGCCTTCGGGAACAGTCACGCGGCCCTCACCTGACGCGGCGCGGGCGGCGTCGCCGGTGAGGAAGACGGGCGGACGCCCGGTATAGGCCGGCGGCGTCACCCAGGCGTCGATGCGCGGAGCGGCCTCCACCGGCGTGATGCCGGGGCGGAAGGCATCGGCGATGCGTGGCCCGCGGTCGCCTGACGCCGCCATCCAGGCGACGACCAGCAGCAGCGGCACGAGATAGCGCAGCGCATAGGGATCGCGCGCCGCCATGCCGGGCGACGGCCAGCCCGCCCTGAGGCGGCCGAGGCCGGCGAGCAGCCGCTCGCGATGCGCCCGCCACAGAGCCAGCGTCAGCGGGTCATCGCTCGGCGCGGCAAGCCGGTCGGAAAAGGCGGCGGCCGGCCGGTGCGGTGTGCCGCTCTCGCGCACAAGCCGATCCATGGCGGCGGCGCGGTCCGGCAGGCGGATGCGGAGCAGGGGAACGAGCAGCAGGAGAGCCGCTACGCCGAACAGGGCGACAAGACCGAAGCGCAGGAAATCGGGGAGCGCCGGGAAGAGACCGAGCCAGGAGACGACGAGGAACAGCGCGCCGAGGCATAGCAGCGGCACGAGGCGCGGCCAGAGCGCCTCCCAGACCAGCGCCAGACGGGCACGGAGCAGCGCCGCCTCGATCCGCGCGGCGGCCAGAGACTCGGCCGTCACGGCCTCGGCGGCGACGCTTCCATCCTTCGGCGGCATGCCGCCGGTCGCATTCGGCCTGTCGACGGCAGGCTCGGCCATATCCGCGTCCTTCGTCCTCCAAGCCCGCCCGCTGCGAGACTAGCAGCGGAAATGGGGCGGCGCGAGCGGAAAGGGAAGGGCGGAGCCGTCACGCGATCTCTTCGGCCACCTCCCAGACATGTCCCGAGGGATCGGCGAAGGCGGCGGTGCGGCGGCCCCAGGGGCGGTCGACCGGGCCGTTCAGGAGCGCGACGCCGGCGGCCTGAAGCGCCTTTGCGGTGTCGTCGACGCTGGCAACGCGGATGGTGAGCAGCATGCCGGCGCCGGCCGTGGATGGCGCGACGGGGCGCGGCTCGACGAGCGGCGGCGCCTCCGACGCGGCGAGGAGATTGACCATGGCGCCCGAGAAGGCGAGCACCGCGGACACATCGTCCTCATAGACGATCTCCGGGGCGAAGACCCGCGTGTAGAAGGCCTTGGCGGCGGCGATGTCGCCGACGAAGAGGGTGATCACTTCGATCGCGTTCGGGATCATCAGTGGGCTCCGGTCGGGCTGAGACGCGGCGTGCCGGTCCTCGGGAAGGCGAGCGCCACGGCGACGGCGCCGAGGCCGACGATCGCGGAGCCGATGAACAGCCAGCTATAGTCGGCGAAGCGGTCATAGATCCAGCCGCCGGCGAGCGGGCCGGCCGCCATGCCGAGGCTCGAGAGCAGCGTCGCGGCGCCGAGCACGGTGCCGAGCCGCGCCTGTCCAAAGTAGTCGCGTGCCAGCACAGCGTAGAGCGGCATCACGCCGCCATAGGCTGCGCCGGCGACGACGGCCAGCGTGTAGAACTGGGAGAGGTCGCGCGCGAGGCTGTAGGCGAAGATCGCGACCGCCTGAACGAAGAGCCCGGCGACGAGCACCGGCTTGACGCCGATGCGGTCGGCAAGGACGCCGAACAGCACCCGGCCGCCGAGCCCGGCGAGACCTTCGATGCTGTAGATGCCGACCGCGGCCATTGGCGCGATGCCGCAGAGGGTGGCGTAGCTCACCATGTGGAAGATCGGCCCGGAATGGGCGGCGCAGCAGGCGAAGAAGGTAAGGCCGAGCACGAGGAACTGCGGCGAGCGCAGCGCGGCAGAGGCGCTCATGCCGGCTTCCGGGGCGGCCTCGCCCGGTGCCGCCGCGCCTGCCACGGGCGGGCGGCGCACCAGAAGCGCGGCGGGGATGGTGATGAGCCAGGCGCCGATACCGATCGCCAGCATCGCGAAGCGCCAGTCATAAGCGGTGATCAGCCAGCGGGCGAAGGGCGCGACCGTCATCGGCGCCATGCCCATGCCGGCTGAGACCAGCGAGATGGCGAGGCCGCGATGCGCATCGAACCAGCCGGCGACGGCGGCGATCATCGGGGCAAGGAAAGCGCTCGCCGAAAGGCCGACCAGGACGCCGAAGGTAATCTGGAAGGCGAGCAGCGAGGTCGCCTGGCTCGCCAGCACGAGCGCCAGGCCGAGCAGCGCCGCGCCGATCAGCACCACGATCCTCGGCCCGAACCGGTCGCTCGCAATGCCCCAGCCGAAGCCGGCGAAGCCCATGACCAGGAAATTCAGCGTCATCGCCGTCGAGATGCCGGCATGCGACCAGCCGGTGCTGGCCGCCATCGGCTCGAGGAAGACCGCGAGGGAGAACATCGCGCCGATCGCGACGCAGCCCATCAGCGCTCCAAGCCCGACCATCACCCATCGATAGGATTGCGACATCGCCCTCTCCCGCATCGTGCCTCGTCGGACCAAGGACGATGCGGGAAGAGGCGGGCCGACAGCCCTGCCGAAGAATCAGAGTCGCCGCGTCAGGCGAGCCAGTCAGGCACCGTGTCCATGCCGATCAGGGCGTCATAGGTCTGGCGCGGGCGCACCACGGCAAATCGGTCGCCGTCGACCAGGACTTCGGCCGCCAGCGGCCGGGTGTTGTAGGTCGAGCCCTGCACGGCGCCATAGGCGCCGGCCGTCATCACGGCGATGCGGTCGCCAGCGACAGGGACTGCCATGTCTCGGTCCAGCGCCAGATAGTCGCCCGTCTCGCAGACGCCGCCGACGACATCGGCCACGACGCGGCGCGCACCGGCCGCCGGCAGGCGCACCGGCTGGATGTCGTGATGTGCCTCGTAGAGGGTCGGCCGGATCAGGTCGTTCATGCCGGCATCGACGATGACGAAGGTCTTGGACGAGCCTTCCTTCACATAGACGACGCTGGCGACGAGGATGCCGGCATTGCCGACGATCATGCGTCCCGGCTCGAACAGGATCTTCGCGCCCAGATTGCCCAGCCGCTTGCGGACGATCGCCGCGAAGGCGACCGGATCGGGCGGCGGCGGATCGTCGAGGCGGTAGGGAATGCCAAGCCCGCCGCCGCCGTCGACATGGTCGATCGCATGGCCGTCCTCGCGCAGCATCAGCACCAGCTCGGCGAGCAGGCCATAGGCGGCGTCATAGGGCTCCATGTCGGTGATCTGGCTGCCGATATGCATGTCGACGCCGGAGACGAGGAGGCCCGGGAGGCGCGCGGCCTCGGCATAGACCTGCCTGGCGCGCTGCCAGGGAATGCCGAACTTGTTCTCCGCCTTGCCGGTCGTGATCTTGGCATGCGTCTTGGCATCGACATCGGGATTGATGCGGATCGAGATGCGGGCGGTGGCGCCCTTCGACGATGCGATCTCGGAGATGCGCAGGAGTTCGGGCTCGCTCTCGACATTGAAGCCGTGGATGCCGGAGTCGAGCGCCAGCGCGATCTCGCGGTCGGTCTTGGCGACGCCGGAAAAGACGATCTTCGCCGGATCGCAACCGGCAGCGAGCGCGCGCCGCAATTCGCCCTCGGAGACGACGTCCATGCCGGCGCCCTCGCGGATCAGCGTCTTGAGCACAGCCTGGTTGGAGTTCGCCTTCATGGCGTAGCAGACAAGCGTGTCGAGCCCGGCGAGCGCATCGCGGAAGACACGATAGTGGCGCACGAGGGTCGCGGTCGAATAGCAGTAGAAGGGCGTGCCGACGGCCGCAGCGATCGTCTCGACCGGGACGTCCTCGGCGAAGAGGACGCCGTCGCGATATTCGAAATGGTTCATGGCGAGGCTCGAAGGGAAGGAAGATCGGAGGTTCGGGCCGCGCGGGCGCCCGTCAGATCAGGTGGTCGATCCAGAGCTTGCGGTCGGGGACCATGGGCGCCGTGGTGTCGAGTTTCTGACCGGTTTTCTGTGCTTCCTCGGCCTGTTTCGCCTGGGCGCCGCCTGGCGGCGGCTCGAGCGCGCCCTTGACGCCGCAGCCCGAAAGCGCGAGCGCGGCGGCGAGGAGGAGAAGGCGGGTCACCATGGCCAAGGCGGATCCTCGAGGTCTGACGAACGGCCGCGCATCGTAGTCTTTTGTCCATCGCTGTCGATTGACAAAATCGACAGCGGCGGCGGGGATGTCATCCCCTGGCCTTCGCCTCGCGTTCCAGCGCACGCTGCCAGCGTTTCGCCTGCGCGCGGACATTCTTGGGCGAGGTTCCGCCATAGCTGGTGCGGCTGCGCACCGACTTGTCGACGGTCAGGACGGAATAGACGCGGTCGTCGATGGCGCCATGCACGGCCTGCAGCGCCGAGAGCGGCAGGCGCGACAGCTCGACGCCCTGCTCGGCCGCCAGCGCCACGATCCGGCCGGTGACGTGATGCGCCTCCCGGAACGGCATGCCGAGCGTGCGCACGAGCCAGTCGGCGAGATCGGTCGCGGTGGAAAAGCCCGAGCCGGCGGCCTTCTTCATGACGGCGGCCTCAGGCTCCATGTCGCGCACCATGCCGTCCGTGGCGGCGATGGCGAGTTCCAGACTCTCGAAGGCGTCGAAGACCTGTTCCTTGTCTTCCTGCATGTCCTTCTGATAGGCGAGCGGCAACCCTTTCATCACGATCTTCAGCGCCGTCTCGGCGCCGATGATGCGCCCGGTCTTGGCGCGCACCAGCTCGGCCGCGTCGGGATTGCGCTTCTGCGGCATGATCGAGGAGCCGGTGGTGAAGCGGTCCGAAAGGCGGATGAAGCGGAACTGCGCCGACGACCAGATCACGATCTCCTCGGCGAAGCGCGACAGGTGGATGGCGCAGAGGCTCGCCGCCGCGAGGGCCTCGATGGCGAAGTCGCGATCGGAGACGCTGTCGAGGGAATTGGCGGTCGGCCTGTCGAAGCCGAGCGCCTTCGCGGTCATGGCGCGGTCGATCGGGAACGAGGTGCCGGCGAGCGCTGCCGCGCCGAGCGGGCTCTCGTTGAGGCGGGCGCGGGCATCGGCGAAGCGGCCGCGATCGCGCGCGATCATCTCGACATAGGCGAGGAGATGATGGCCGAAGGTTACCGGCTGCGCGCTCTGCAGATGGGTGAAGCCCGGCATCGCAAGGCCGGCATGCTCGAAGGCCTTGTCGGCGAGGGCGGATTGCAGCGCGGCGAGCGCCACGTCGACGCCGTCGAGCCAGTCGCGGACAAAGAGCTTGAAGTCGAGCGCGACCTGGTCGTTGCGCGAGCGGGCCGTGTGCAGGCGGCCGGCGGCATCGCCGATCAGTTCCTTGAGGCGCGACTCGATGTTGAGATGGATGTCCTCGAGCGCACGCGAGAAGTTGAAGCGGCTCTCCTCGATCTCTCGCAGGATCGTGTCTAGACCTGCGACGATCTTTTCGGCATCGTCCGCGCCGATGATACCCTGGCGTGCGAGCATCATCGCATGGGCCTTCGAGCCGGCGATGTCCTGGCGGTAGAGCTTCCGGTCGAAATCGATCGACGCGTTGATCTCTTCCATGATCGCGGCGGGCCCTTCGGAGAAGCGGCCGCCCCACATCGCATTGCTCATGAACGCTCTCTTCGGGAAGGATGATCCGACATGGTGACAAGAGGCGGCGGGAAGCGCCTTCCTCTGGTGCTGGGCTTGGCGGCGGTCGCAGGGATCGCCGCGGGTGTGGCGGTCGTATACGTGAGGGAAGGGGGGCGTGGCAACCAAGCCGCGACCGCGGTTTCGGATTGCGCCGGTGCCGTCAAGGCCGCGGCGGCTCTGGCGCCGCTGGCCAAGGGCGAGGTGGCGGCCTTCCAGGTCGCCGACCGTCCGGTGTCGCTCGCCCATCTCGCCTTCCAGAAGGCGGATGGCAGCGCTGCGACGCTCGCCGACTTCGCCGGCAAGACGGTTCTTCTCAATCTCTGGGCGACATGGTGCGTGCCCTGCCGCAAGGAGATGCCCGCCCTCGACCGGCTGGCGGAAGCGGAAGGGGGAACGGATTTCGCCGTCGTCCCGGTCTCGATCGACACCCAGGACCCCGGCAAGCCGAAGGCCTTCCTCGGCGAGATCGGCGTCAAGGCGCTGCCGCTCTATGTCGATCCGAGCACCAAGATCTTCTCGGCGCTGAAGGGCGAGGCGATGGCCGTCGGCCTGCCGACGACGGTGCTGATCGACGGCAAGGGCTGCGCGCTTGGCGTCGTTTCGGGGCCTGCGGAATGGGACTCGGCCGACGCGAAGGCGCTGATCGCCGCCGCGCGCAACGGCGCCTGATCCCCGTCAGGCCGCGGCGCCGAGCGAGAACAGCGGGCGCTGGCCGAGCCGCCGGCTCGCCCCGGCGCCGATCGCGAGCGCGAACCCGTGCCGGGCGAGGATCGGCACGAGATCGACGATGTCGAGCGAGCCGTGCCGCTCGAGCGTCAGCGCCGGGCAGCCCTCGGGGCCGAGCCCGGCATAGCGATGAAAGGCGAGGATCGATGTCGAGATCGGCGCATGGCGCGGATGGGCGGCGCGGACCGCGGCCTCGTCGCGATGACGCAGGATCGGTAGCCGCGTGCCGGCGAAGTCGAGCGCCAGCGGCAGCGCCTCGAAATGGGCCGGCTCCTCGGCCGCGCCGGTCGCATGATGTGACCGGTTGGCGGAGGTTACGCAGAGATAGCGGGTGCCCAGCATCTCCGTCGCTGCCGCCACCATGATGTTGGAGGGGCATCGGCTGCCGGGCGACACGAACTGCACCGTGCGCCGGCCGCCGTCCTCGCCGGCGAGATGGGTGGGGATCGATGCCGCCGCCGGGCCCCGCAGGCCGATCGGTCCAGCATCGAGAAGCTCGTCGAACAGCGAGAGCAGGGCCGGCCGCGGGAAGACGCGCGGCACGGCGTCCCAGTCGAACAGGGCCTCCATGTGCCGCCGCGTCGTCAGCGCACTGCCTGTCTGTCCGGCCGGGCGGCCCTTCATGAGATTGGCGCGCGCGACGCTCCCGGCATCCGGCCGCATCGACAGCGCGTAGATATTGCCGAAGGCATGCGCCAGCGGCTGGCCGGAGGCGATCAGGGCGGCCGCCACGCGGCGGTCGGCGGCGACGTCGACGAAGGCAGGCTTGACGAGGGCGTCCATGGTCGGCTTCCCATCCTGCAATGTGCATCAGCGAAAAGGTTGATGCAGAGCAGGAAAGCCCAAGGCCGGACGCCCGGCTATGACAGGCGTCACAGCCGGGGCGCCCGACGTCGCTGGATCAGGAACGGTCCGCGAGCACCCCCAGCAGGAGCGTCGCCAGCCCGGTGATGACCGCGCCGCCGAGCGCCAGCGGCCAGAGACCGAGCGCGATGAACGGCGCGACGAGCGCCGTTCCGGCGGCGGCGGTGGCGAGGATGCCGGCGACGACCAGTGCGGCACCCCGCGAATGATCGCCTTCCGCGGCCATGATCGCCTGGTGAAAGCCGACCGGTCCCCGCACCCCGAAGCCGAGATTGACGAAGATCCAGATCGCTACCACCACGACGAGGCTCGTGCCGCCTGTCGCCGCATAGAGCAGCAGCACCAGGAAAGCGGCGGCAAGGAGCGCGGTGCCGGAGACGATCACCCGCTCGACCCCGAAGCGGACGGCCAGACGGCTCGACAGCGTGGCGCCGACGATGAAGGACGTGATGCCGACGACCTGCAGGATGACGAATTCGCGGATTCCGAGGCCGAGAGGTCCGGTGATGACCGCCGGTGCGCCGAAGACGAACACGAGCAGCCCGCCGAGCGCGAAGGACTGGCTGAGCGCATAGCGCAGGAAACGCCGACTGGAGAGAATCGTCCAATAGGTCTTGTGACGCTCCAGCGCCTCGGCCCGTCCCGGAAGCCTGCCCGAGAGGGCCACCAGCGTCAGCGTCAGGACGAGACCGAGCCCGCCGAGAACGAAGAAGGAAACCTGCCAGCCGCCGAGCGTCAGGAGCGAGGCTCCCGCGATGGGCGCCAGCGCGGGCGCGAGCGCCTCGACCGAGCCCAGGCGGCCGATGGCGGCCGCGGCGCGGTCCTCCGCGAACATGCCCTTGATGAAGCCCGGCGCGAAGACGGCAGGCGCCGCTCCGAACGCGCCCTGCGCCAGTCGGAGGGCGACGAGCCATTCCATGGAGGGCGCGAAGGCTGCGGCGAACGAGGCCAGCGTGAAGAGGCCGAGCGACCAGACGAGGAGGCCCCGCGGGTCATGGCGCGCGCCGAGTTCGCCGAAGGCGAGGAGCCCGACGAGCGTGCCGAGCGCATAGGCGGCCAGCACCATCTGCGCGCGCTCGATTGAGCTTCCAAAGGCCTCCGGCAGGCTCGGGACGGCCGGCAGGACGAGATCTGTTCCGGCGATGCCGAGCAGCGTCGTCCCGGCCACGAGGGCGAACAGCGCATGCGGGTTGAGGGACCGCGTCATGGCGGACCTCCGTCTAAATGTGCAGATGGATCGGGTGGGGCGCGGCGGGCGCCCCCAGTGCTACCGGGTCGGGACGGGCGTCTCGCCGCGATAGTCGTAGAAGCCGCGATTGGTCTTGCGGCCGAGCCAGCCGGCTTCGACATATTTGACCAGCAGCGGACATGGTCGATACTTGGAATCGGCCAGTCCCTCATAGAGCACCTGCATGATCGAGAGGCAGGTGTCGAGGCCAATGAAATCCGCCAGTTGCAGCGGTCCCATCGGATGGTTGGCGCCGAGCTTCATCGCCGTGTCGATGGCGTCCACCGAGCCGACGCCCTCATAGAGAACGTAGATCGCCTCGTTGATCATCGGCAGCAGGATGCGGTTGACCATGAAGCCGGGAAAATCCTCGGCGACCGCCACGGTCTTGCCGAGCCGGGCGACATAGGCCTTGGCGGCCTCGAAGGTCTCGTCCCCGGTGGCAATGCCGCGGATGAGCTCGACCAGCTGCATCACCGGCACCGGATTCATGAAGTGGATGCCGATGAAGCGCTCCGGCCGGTCGGAGGCCGAGGCGAGGCGGGTGATCGAGATCGACGAGGTGTTGGTCGCGAGCATCGCATCGGGGCGCAGCACCGGGCAGACGCCGGCGAAGATCTTGCGCTTGACCTGCTCGTCCTCGGTCGCCGCCTCGATGACGAGGTCGCAGCTGCCGAGCGCGTCCACCGAAGGGGCGGCGGTCACGCGCGCCAGAGCGGCCTTGCGGTCTTCCTCGGTGATGCGGCCGGAATGGACCTGGCGCGACAGGTTGCCGTCGATCGTGGCGAGGCCCTTGCGGACCCGCTCCTCGGCGATGTCGTGCAGCACGACGTCGAAGCCGGCGAGCGCGCTGACATGGGCGATGCCATTGCCCATCTGCCCGGCGCCGATCACCCCAACCTTCGATATCGCCTCTGCCATTGTCCTACGCCGCCCCTTGCCTGCCCTTTGCCGGAGACTTTAGTGCAAAGGAGAGGCTGCGTCCAAGGCGAAGGGCTCAGTCGTCCAGCGCCTTCACGAGAGCGGGGACGGCGGTGAAGAGGTCTTCGACCAGGCCATAGTCCGCGACCTGGAAGATCGGGGCCTCGGGATCCTTGTTGATCGCGACGATCACCTTGGAATCCTTCATGCCGGCGAGGTGCTGGATGGCGCCCGAGATGCCGACGGCGACATAGAGGTCCGGCGCGACCACCTTGCCCGTCTGGCCGACTTGCAGGTCGTTTCCGGCAAAGCCGGCGTCGACGGCGGCGCGCGAGGCACCGATCGCGGCGTTGAGGCGGTCGGCCAGCGGCGCGATCACGGTCTCGAAGCCCTCCGACGAGCCGAGCGCGCGGCCACCCGAGACGACGATGCGGGCGCCGGCCAGTTCCGGCCGGGCCGATGTCGTCAGCGCCTCGCCGACGAAGTTCGACAGCGCCGGCGTCGGCGCCACGCCGAGCGTCTCGATCGGAGCGGCGCCGGTTCCCTCCGCCGTCGGCGGGAAGGCGGCGGTGCGCACGGTGAGAACGCGGACCGGATCGCGCGACTGCACCGTCTCGATCGCATTGCCGGCATAGATCGGCCGCTCGAACGTGTCCGGGCCGAGCACAGCCGTCACTTCCGAGACCTGCATTACGTCGAGTAGCGCCGCGATGCGCGGCAGGACGTTCTTGCCGGCGGCGGTCGCCGGCGCGACGATGGCGTCATAGTCCGCCGCGATGGAGATGACGAGTTCGGCGAGGGGCTCGGCGAGACGGTGAGCCAGCGCTGGATCGTCGGCGAGGCGCACGCGCGCGACGCCGTCGAGACGGCTGGCAGCCTCGGCCGCTGCCCGGTCGCCGCTGCCGGCGACGAGGATGTCGACGGGGCTGCCGAGCTTCGCGGCGGCGGTGAGTGCCTTGGCGGTCGCCTCGTTGAGGCCCGCCGGGTCGATCTCGGCGATGAGCAGCGTGCGCATCACAGCACTCCCGTTTCCTTGAGCTTCGCGACCAGCTCGGCGGCGGAGGCGACCTTGACGCCGCCGGCGCGGCGCGGCGGCTCGGCGACCTTCAGCACCGCGAGGCGCGGCGCGATGTCGACACCGAGCGCCTCGGGCGTCGTCTCGTCGAGCGGCTTCTTCTTTGCCTTCATGATGTTGGGCAGCGAGGCATAGCGCGGCTCGTTGAGGCGGAGATCGGTGGTGATCACCGCCGGAAGGGCGAGCTGCAGTGTCTCGGTGCCGCCGTCGACCTCGCGGGTGACGGTCACGGCGTCGGCCGAAAGCTCGATCTTCGAAGCGAAGGTCGCCTGCGGCCAGCCCATCAGCGCGGCGAGCATCTGCCCGGTCTGGTTGCTGTCGTCGTCGATCGCCTGCTTGCCCAGGATCACGAGGCGCGGGGCCTCGGCGTCGATCACCGCCTTGACGAGCTTGGCGACGGCGAGCGGCTCGACGCGCGGCGCGTCGGTCTTCACGAGGATGCCGCGATCGGCGCCCATCGCGAGGCCGGTGCGCAGCGTCTCGGCGGATTTCTCCGTTCCGATGGACACGACGACGACCTCGCTGGCCTGGCCGGCCTCCTTCAGACGGAGCGCCGCCTCGACGGCGATTTCGCAGAAGGGGTTCATCGCCATCTTCACATTGGCGAGGTCGATGCCGGTGCCGTCCGCGTTGACGCGGACCTTGACGTTGCGGTCGACCGCCCGCTTGACGGGCACGAGAATCTTCATGGGCGCTTCAATCGGTGGGGGCTTCGACGTCAACTCTCGACGACCGCGCGCGGCCTCGATCGGGCGGCGACCGTATCGGCGAGGGGCGGGCGCGTCAACGCGCCGGCTAGACGACCGGTTCGGCGGCGATCAGCTCCGGCTCCTCGCGGGCGAGCAGCGGAACTCCGCGACGGCGCATCAGGAGGATGAGCACGGCGCCGGTGAGAAGCCCGCCGAGATGCGCGGCCCAGGAAATCTCTCCGGGCGGCCCGAACAGGAAATTGTAGAGCTGCAGCAGGATCCAGAAGCCGAGCACCCAGACCGTTCGTAGGCGCAGCGGGATGCGGAAGAGCAGCAGGATCCAGATCTTGACGCGCGGGTGGAGCAGGAAATAGGCGGCGATCACGCCGGCGACCGACCCCGAGGCGCCGATCAGGGCCAGATCGGAACCGGGCGCGACCGCGACATGGGCGAGGCCGCCTCCGATGGCGCAGAGGATGTAGAACAGCAGGAAGCGCCAGTGGCCCATGGCGTCCTCGACATTGTCGCCGAAGACCCAGAGAAACAGCATGTTGCCGGCGAGGTGCCAGATGTCGCCATGCAGGAAGCTGGAGGTGATGAAGGTCGCCCATTCCGGAGCGTGGAAGATCCCCGGTGTTCGGACATGCACGCCCATCAGCGTCGAGGGGATGAGCCCGAAGGCCATGACCGAGGCCGCCTCGGCCTCGGCGTTGCCGCCGCGCTGGTAGAACATGAAGATCAGCACGTTCAGCACGACGATGCTGCGCGTGATGAACGGAAAGCGGATGAAGCGCAGCGGATTCTGGTCGTGCAGCGGAACGAACATCGGTCGCCGGGGGCTCGGGGGTCAGCGATTCTGGCCAGGCACCCAGAGGACGTCGCCTGTTCCCCGATCATTCACGAATCGGGCCGCAACGAAAAGAAAATCCGACAGGCGATTGATGTAGCGCAATGCGGACGGATTGACGCTCTCCCGCTCCGCCAGCGCCACCATGCCGCGCTCGGCACGCCGGGCGACGGTGCGCGCGACATGCAGCGAGGCCGCCGCCCGCGACCCGCCGGGCAATACGAAGGACCGCAGCGGCGTCAGGTCCGCGTTCAGTTCGTCGATATCGCCTTCGATGCGCTCGACTTCCCGCTCGACGACGCGAAGCGCGTCGCGGCCTTCCTTCAGCGTCTCCTCCGGCGTTGCGAGATCGGCCCCGAGATCGAAGAGGTCGTTCTGGATGCGGCCGAGCATCGCGTCGACCACGGGCTCCTCGAAGAGATCGCAGCGGGCGACGCCGATGAAGGCATTCACCTCGTCGATGGTGCCGATGCATTCGAAGCGCAGGTCCGACTTGGATCGGCGTTCGCCGGTCACGAGGCCGCTGGTGCCGTCGTCGCCGGTGCGGGTGTAGATGCGGTTGAGCGCGACCATGATGTCTCCGTCAGCGCGACGCGAAATAGAGCGTCGCCATCATGATGACGATCGCGACGAACTGCAGGATGACGCGCCAGCGCATCAGTTGCTGCGAGCGCTCGGAGGAGCCGCCGCGCATCATGTTGAAGAGGCCGAGGAGAAGCACGATCGCGACCGCGGCGAGCGCGATCGGCACGAGGTAGTGGAGAAAGCTGTTCATCGAGGCACCGTTGGTCTCAGGCTCCGGACCGTGCTCGGCCGGATCAGCCCGTTCGGACCCTCAAGTGCCCGACCACTCAGTTAAGGATCAGGATGGCGAGGTTGAGCAGCGAGGCGAATCCGACCCACAGAAGGTAGGGGACCAGCAGGCCCGCGGCCAGCCTGTCGATGCGGCTGAATGCGGCGATGGTGGCGATGATCGCCCCGGCCAGCGCGACGATCACGACGAGGCCGCCGAGCGGCGAGTGCAGCCCGAAGAACACGACCGACCAGGCCGCGTTGAGGACGAGCTGAACACCGTAGATCGCCGCCGCGCGCCGGCGCTCGCCGCCTTCCGAGCGTCCAAGCACCCGCCAGAGCGCCACGGCCATCAGCGCATAGAGCAGCGTCCAGACAGGGCCGAACACCCAGTTCGGCGGATTGAAGTCCGGCTTGGTGAGACCCGCATACCAGGTGGGGATCGAAGGCAGCGTCGCCGCCGAACCGATGGCCGCCGCCGCGAAGGTGACGAGAAGACAGACGATGAGCGTCACGGCCGACGCATTGCGGCCGCTCATGGACGTCCCCCGTGTGGACGCGAGACGGGGGCCGGTGGTCGGGGCGGACATGGGCTACTCGATTCTGCGCTGCAACGATGGCCAACGCGCCGTGTGATGACCGGTTCCCTCACGAATTCCGCGCGATCAGGATGTCGAGCCAGCGGCCGGGAAGGATCCGCTTCATTAGCGCAGCGAGCGTGGTCAGCGTGGTGACGCGATAGCGCAGCCGCGGACGCGGGCTCTCCAGCGCTTCGATCAGCGCGGCCGTGACCGCCTGGGGGCCGCGCCTGAAGCGCGAGGGCCGCCGCGCCCCGGTGAGGCGGGCGAGCTGGGCCTCGTATCCGGCGCGGTGCGGCGACGCCTCAATGTCGATGGTGGCGCGAAAATTCGCGAGCGCGTTCAAGGTGAAGCGCGTGGCGATGGGCCCCGGCTCGATGAGCACCACGTGGATTCCGGAGCCGGCAAGCTCGATGCGCATCGAATCGGCGAGGCCTTCCAGCGCGAATTTCGAGCCGACATAGGCGCCGCGGTATTTGCCGGCCACGATCCCGAGCACCGAGGAGCAGTGGATGATGCGGCCGTGTCCCGCCCGCCGCATAGCCGGCAGAACCGCGCAGGTCAGCGTGTGCCAGCCGAAGAGGTTCACCTCGAACTGGCGCCGCAGGACGGCGGTCGTGAGATCCTCGACGGCGCCGACCTGGCCATAGGCTCCGTTGTTGAACAGCGCATCGAGCCGGCCGCCCGTCGCCTCGAGCACCGATGTCGCGGCGGCGAGTATCGAGGCCTCGTCGGCATAGTCGAGCGGAACAGCCTCGATGCCGGCTGCCCGCAGCCGCGCCAGGTCCTCGTCCTTGCGCGCCGTCGCAAATACCCGCCAGCCGCGCGCCTTCAGCGTCAGCGCAGCGTGCTCGCCGATGCCGGACGAGGCCCCGGTTATGAGGATCGATCGCTCTCTCATACGGCGAGGCTACAGGAGGCGAGCCGCATCGGCCATGCGGCTCACTCGCAGATGCGCCCGTCGCCGTTGCGGCCGCGGCGGATCATGTCGAGATGGAGATTGTCCTCGTGATCGGCATCGGTGCCGGGGCCGATGACGGTCGTGAAGCGGGCGCAGGCCGCCTTGCGCACCGCATCGAGGAAGGTGCCGTCGGCCGCGGTCCGCTTGCCGTCGTCGGCAATGGTGATCGTCCGGCCGGCGATGGTGTAGCCTCCGATATCGATCGCGTTCATGTAGGAATGCTCCGACATGCGGGCACCGGGCACATGGTTGCGGGTGCGGCAGACATAGGAGCCGGCGATGGAGAGGCGCGTCAACGGCACGCCATAGGCCGATTTCGCGGCCTGCTGGATATCCTCGTCGACCCAGCGGGCGAGGGCGCTCGCCACGGCGCAGTCCACCGTTGCGGCCGGCTCGATTGTCACGGCTCCGCCCGACAGCGCAGTGACACGGTAGGGATCGGCTGCGCCGCATTCGCCCTCGAAGAGCGGGGGCTGCGCTTCCGAAACGATGCCCAGCGCGGCCATGCCGGCCTTGCAGCTGGCCAGTTCCTCGGGCGTCGGCAGGATGCGCGGCGGCGCCGTTTCGCCGGCAGGCTCGGGCGGGGCTGGCAGTGCCATTGCCGGCTCGGTGTGCGGGGCAGGGGAGGGCGCGGCAGGGGCCGGCGTGACTGTGGGGCCGAGCGCTCCGGCCGGTCCGGGCGCCGCCGGAAGGGCCGGCGTCCCGTCCTCGACATGCGGCGGTGTCGGCTCCACGACCGGTCCGACCGAAAGCGCAGGCGGCTCCTCGACGGTCGCGGGCGCCTCGGCCTCCGCCGGCGGAGGGGCGGGTGCCTCGGCCGGCTGCGGCGAGGGCGGCGGCAGAGGCGGGGCCTCGGGACCGCGCGGGTCGGCTTCCGGCAGAGGCGGTGTCGCCGCATCTTTGCCGGCCGAGGTCGGATCCGCCTGCGGCAGCGGCGGCAGAGCCTCCTGGCCGGCGAGGGCAGGATCGGGTTTCGGCTGCGGCAGCGGCGGGCGCGGCGCCGAGGGCCGCGGCCTTCCGGTCTGCGCCTTCGGCTGCTTCGGAATGATCTCCTGCAGGATGTCCTTCACGGAGACTGCGAAGGCGGGCGAAGCATCGGCACCGGCGAGGGTGGCGATCACCGCGGCGGCGATGACCGCCCGTCTTGATGTCGATGCCATGCCGCCGCCTCCCCCGTCCCCTGCAAAAGACAAGAACGCGGGGCGGCGGCGCGGGGTTGCGCCTACCAGTCGAACGGGTCGGTGGTGAGGCGGCGGCCGACCATCATCGCGTCGCCGACGAGCTGGAGCGGCGAGGTGTCGTAGTCACTCTCGCGGCGATCGAGAAGCTCTGCGAAACGCTCGTAGATCCGCTCATATTCCTCGCTCGGCTGCTCGACGGTCACATGGCCGTCGACGCTGAGCGAGGCGCCGCCGCGGAAGAGGCGCAGCTTGTGGCCGCCCTTCGACTCGATCTCGATATGCCACTTCTCGTCGCCCTGCTCGCGCCAGTCGAAATCGGCCGAGAGCGCGGGCGAGTCCGGATCGGTGCCCGAGAAGGCGACCTTGACGCCGATCGGCGTCTGGCGATTGGCGGGATAGGTGAGCTCGGCGCTCTTCACGAAGGGCGTGAAAGGCAGGATCTTCACGAAGATCGACAGCGCATTGATGCCGGGATCGAAAACGCCGAAGCCGCCGGGCTCCCAGACCCAGTCCTGTCCCGGATGCCATTTGCGGACATCCTCGCGCCATTCGATGCGCAGCGACTTGACGCCCGCGCCGGCGAGCAGCGCCGTCGCCTCGTCGACGGCCGGATTGAACTGCGAATGCCAGGTCGCGAAGATCACCCGGCCACGCTTCTTCGCATGGGCGGCGATGTCGGCCGCCTCGGCGAGCGTCGCCGCGGTCGGCTTCTCGAGCAGGAGGTCCTTCCCCGCGTCGAGCGCCTCGATGGCGAAGCCGTGCCGGACATCGGGGGGCGTGCAGATGGACACCGCCTCGAGATCGGGGATGGCGCGGTACATCTCGGCCGGCGTCTTGAACGTCGGCACGCCGCGATGGGTGAGGCCGCGCTGGCTGGTCACCGCCACGAGCTCGAAGCTGTCGCTCTTGTCGATGACCGGAAGATGCTGGTCCTGCGCGATCTTGCCGAGCCCGATGATCGCGATCTTGCGTTTCGTCATATGTCCTCCGCGCCGCCGACCGGCGGGCCAATCCTGATCTGCCCAAAGCTAGGCAAAAAGCCGCGTCCGGTCGAGATCAGGCCGCGCGGTCCGGACCGCGTTCCACGAGGAATGCGAGGACCGTGGTCCCGTAGCGTTCCTCGCTGGTCCGTGACAGCAGCCGGTGGCCGTCTTCGGTGCACAAATGCGGCAGGTCGATCGCCGCCATCGGGTCGGTGGCGAGAACGAGCAAACGCGTCCCCGGCCGCATGGCGGACAGGCGCTTGCGCGCCTTCAGGACCGGTAGCGGGCATTCGAGCCCGATCGCATCCAGCTCCGCATCCGCCTGCACATCGATTCCTTTACGCAAATTTAGCGACGTTGGCCGTCCGCGCGCCTGGACCCTGTTCGATTTCGGCGCGGCCAACGCTTTCTTAAAGCAGAAAATTATAGGCATTTCAGCGACGGCCTCCCTCCAAGGGCAGCCGACTTCGTCGAGGAGCCGCGACCCGTTGCGCCTATCCTTTGCCGGCATCGTCGATCGCTGGGCTCCGGCCCGGCTGAAGGCGCCGCTTTCGGGCCTGGCGTCGGGGATCGATTCCATCGCTTCGGGCAAGGACGAGCGGGCGGTTACGCAGCGGATCGCCGTCACGACCTTCCTCGTCCGCGTCGTCTCGGCCTTCATCGCTTATCTGAGCCAGGTCCTGCTCGCCCGCTGGATGGGCGACTTCGACTATGGCGTCTATGTCGTGGTCTGGGTCGGCGCGGTCATCATCGGCGGCCTCGCCTGCTTCGGTATCCAGACGGCGATCGTCCGCTTCATCCCGGAATATGGCGAGCGGCGTGAACTCGACCTCTTGCGCGGCATCCTTCTCGGCAGCCGCGTGCAGGGGATCGTCACCTCGACCGCGATCGCCGGGTTCGGCATCGTCGGACTGCTGCTCTTTGGCGAGCATGTCGAGAGCTACTATGTGATGCCGCTCTATCTCGCGGCGATCTGCATCCCGATGCTGGCGATCGGCGAAATCCAGGACGGGCTCGCGCGCGGCTTCAACTGGCCGGACCTCGCACTGTGGCCGACCTTCATCATCCGGCCTATCCTCATCATTCTCTTCACCTGGACGGCGATCCGGCTCGGCGCCGCGCCCGACGCCACGACCGCGATGGCGACGGCGATCGTCGCCACCTATGCGACGGCGCTCTGGCAGATGTGGGCGATCCGCCGGCGCACGGCCAGGGCTGTTCCCACGGGTCCGCGCCGCTTCACTTCGCTCGCCTGGATCACCATCGCGCTGCCGATCTTCCTGGTCGAAGGCTTCTTCAACCTCCTGACCAATGTCGACATCCTCATCGTGGGGCAACTGCGCCCTCCGGAGGAGGTCGCGGTCTATTTCGCGGCGGTGAAGACGCTCGCGCTCGTCCATTTCGTCTATTTCGCGGTGCGGGCGGCGCTGATGCCACGCTTCTCGCAATATTATGCCGCCGGCGACCGGCTGCGCTTCGAGGCGGTGGTGCGGGATTCGCTGCACTGGACGTTCTGGCCGTCGGTCGGCGCCGTGCTGGTGCTGCTCGTCGCCGGGCGGCTGCTCCTCTCCTTCTTCGGCGCGAGCTTCGTCGCCGGCTATGGCCTCCTGTTCATCTTCTCGATCGGGCTTCTCTTCCGCGCCTCGATCGGGCCGGCCGAGAGCATCCTGACCATGGCTGGGGAGCAGCGCATCTGCGCCGCCGTCTATGCCGGCACCTTCGTCGTCAATCTCGTGCTCAACTACACGCTGATCCCGCATCTCGGCCTCGAGGGCGCGGCGATCGCGACCTCGACGGCGCTCGCCGTGGAAGCGATCGCCGTCTATCTCGCGGTGCGCTGGCGCATGCGGCTGCGCTGCTCGATCGTGCATGTGCTGGTCCCGGGCAGCTCCATCGTCATCCGCGAGGGGAGGGCGTCATGAGTGCCCGCGAAGCGCCATCCGAGCCGGTTGAGCCCCGCAGGCTGTCCGAGCCTGCCAAGCGATCACTGCCGCCGGCGGGCCTCATGACCGAATGGCGGCGCCTCGCCCGGGACGCGCCCGAGGCCAATCCGTTCTTTTCGCCTGCGATCCTCGGTGCGGCGCTGGAACACCTCGCTCCGGCGGCTGTCTCAATCGCCGTCGCGGAGGATGACGCCGGCCGTCTGCTCGCACTGGTGCCGGTCGGCCCGGCCCGGCTCGGCCGGCTCGTCCCGGCGTTCTCCGTCTACACCCATCTCTACGGCCCGCTCGGAACGCCGCTGCTCGATCCGGCCGATCCGGACGGGGCGATGGCGCGCCTCGTCGGCGTCATGGACGGCGGCCGGCCCGGCGGACGGATCCTGCTCTTTCCAGACCTGCCGGTCGACGGTGTTGCCGGGATGGCGCTGTGCGCTCTCGCCGCCAGGACCGGCCGGCCTCTCGCGGTGATCGGCGGCCATGAGCGCGCCATCCTCCGGCCGCGAGTGATGGCCGAGCGGGTCCGCTCGGGCCTGCCGGGAAAGTCGCGCAAGGAACTCGCGCGGCAACTGCGCCGTCTCGGCGATCTCGGTCGGCTCGACTGGTGCAGCGCCACGACGCCCGGCGAGCGCGCCGAACTGCTCGACGCGTTCCTCGCTCTCGAAGCCGCCGGGTGGAAGGGCCGGCGCCGGACGGCCCTGCGCGACCGTGCCGACGCACTCGCCTTCACGCGCGCCGTCTTCGAGGGGGCGGCGCCGGGCGAGGCCCGGATCGATGCGCTGACGATCGGAGGACGGGCGGTCGCGATGCTCGGCTCGCTCCGCACGGGCGGTACCGTGGTGACATGGAAGATCGCCCATGACGAGGCGCTCGGCCGCTATTCGCCGGGTGTTCAGGTCATGCTCCAGGCGTCGGAGATCTTCGAGGCCGATCCATCGGTGCTGCTCGTCGACTCGCTGGCGAGCGCCGGCCATCCGATGATCGACCGGCTCTGGCCGGACCGGCAGTCGATGGGCCTCGCCGTGCTCGGGCCGGTCGGCGGCAGCACTGCCTTCCGGGCTGGCGTCCTTCTTGCTCATGGGGAAGTCCGCGCACGCGCGAACTTGCGCGCGCTGATCCGCCGGACCCCACGGTCCGGCCGAGCCAAGGAGGACACCTCATGACGGATCGTCCCGACGCCGCAGCCGCGTCCGCCCGGCTGATCGCGCTCGATCCCGCGCTGATGGCGCGCCAGTTCCCCGCAGAACCCTTCGCTTATCGCCACGCCCTCGCCGCCGAACCGTTGCTTCAGCTCGGCGCCCTTGCTGCCCTCGCCGGGCGCCTGCCGCGCGACCGCCTCGAATACAATTCCGGCCGCCTCAAGGTGGACCAGAAGCCGGAAGAGACCCCTACCGTCGATCTCGAGCCGACGGAGATCGTGCGCCAGATCGAGACGGCCGGCGCCTGGATGGTCCTGAAAAACGTCGAGACGATTCCCGAATATGGACGCCTGATCCACCGTGTCCTCGACGAGGCCGCCCGCGCCGCCGGCCATGCCGATCATCGCGCCGCCGGGATGAAGGAGCCGATGGGCTTCATCTTCGTGTCCTCGGCCCATTCGGTGACGCCGTTCCACCTCGACTACGAGGAGAACTTCTTCGTCCACCTGCACGGCGACAAGGCCATGCATGTCTTCGACAACCGCGACCGCTCGGTGATCGACGAGGAGGGCCTCGAATCCTTCCCCGGCAAGCACCGCAACCATCGCTACCGTGACGCCTTCGCGGCGCGCGAGACGGTGTTCTCCTTCAAGGCGGGCGAGGGCATGTTCCTGCCCTATACCTGGCCGCACTGGGTGGAGACGGGCGCCGACTGGTCGATCTCGATGGCCATCACCTGGAAATCGGCCGCCGATCTCCGCTTGAACAAGCTCTATTTCGCCAATGCCGTATTGCGCCGTCTCGGCATGCCGCAGCCCGCCCCCGGCAAGGTGCCGGCGCTCGATAGCGCCAAGGTGGCACTCTACGACATCGCGCGGCTTCCGCTGGAGCCGCTCCGGCGGGGCGAGGCGATGCGCCGCGCGCTGCGCGGCCTGCTGTTCGGCCGCTCGGCCAATTATTTCTACGGAAGCAAGGCCTGATCGAGCGGCTCCAAATGGAAAGGGGCGGTCCCGCGGGCCGCCCCTTTGTCGTTTCCCAGGCCGGCGGCGCTGCCGCGTCAGCCCTTGTTCTTGTTGTAGACGTCGAAGATGACGGCGCCGAGCAGCACCAGGCCCTTAACGACCTGCTGCCAGTCGACATTGACGCCCATGATCGACATGCCGTTGTTCATGACGCCCATGATGAAGCCGCCGACCACGGTCGAGATCACCTGGCCGACGCCGCCCATCGCCGAGGCGCCGCCGATGAACACGGCCGCGATGACGTCGAGCTCGCTGCCGAGGCCGGCCGCAGGGACCGCCTGGCCGAGGCGGGCGGCGATGATGAGGCCGCCCAGCGCCGACAGCACGCCCATATTGACGAAGACGAGCAGCGTCAGCCGCTCGGTCTTGATGCCGGAGAGCTGCGCGGCCTTGATGTTGCCGCCCATCGCATAGACGCGCCGGCCCACCGTCGTCTTTTTAGTGATGAAGACGAAGATCGCGATCAGGATGCCCATCACGACGAGGACGATCGGGAAGCCGCGATAGAGCGCGAACTGGTAGACGAGGAACAGCGCCAGCGCCGAGACGACCACCGTCTTCACGAGGAAGAGCGGGAAGGGTTCGGCGGCATAGCCGTGACGCTCGCGCGTCCGGCGGGCGCGGATGCCGGCGATGATGAACAGCGCGACGCCGATCAGGCCGAGCAGCATGGTCGTCGAATGCAGCACGATACCCGAGCCGACGATCGTCTTGCCCGCGGCGTTGACGATCGGCGGAACGATGGTGATCGGGCCGAAGACGTCCGGCAGGAAGCCGGAGGATAGCTGCTTGAAGCTGTCGGGCAGCGGGCCGACGGAGGAGCCGCCGCCGAGCAGGCCCTGGCACATGCCGCGAAACACGAGCATGCCGGCCAGCGTGACGATGAAGCTCGGGATGCGGTGATAGGCGATCCAGTAGCCCTGCGCCGCGCCGATCGCGCCGCCGATCACGAGGCAGACGATCGAGACGATGAGCGGATTGGACAGGAAGCCGAGTGGCCAGATCACCATCATCATCGCCGCCAGCGCGCCGATGAAGCCGGCGACGGAGCCGACCGAGAGGTCGATATGGCCCGAGACAATGACCAGCAGCATGCCCAGCGCCATCACGATGATGAAGCTGTTCTGCTGCACGAGGTTGGAAAGGTTGACCGGCTTGAAGAGCGTGCCGGTCGTGAGCTGGAAGAACACCATGATGGCGATCAGCGCCAGCACGAGGCCGTAGTCGCGGATATTGGCGACGACGGACGAGACGGGCACGCGGGGCCCGCTCGGCACGTCCTGAGCGACGCCGGACTGCGGGGTGGGAGTGTCGGTCATGATGCAGCTCTTCCTTCTCCGCGCACGATGGCGCGCATGATCTTCTCCTGGCTGGCCTCGCTGGCGGCCATCTCCCCGACGATGCGCCCTTCGTTCATCACATAGATCCGGTCCGTGATGCCCAGCAGCTCGGGCATCTCGGATGAAATGACGATGACGGCCCGGCCCTCGGCGGCGAGGCGGGCGATGATCGTGTAGATCTCGTATTTGGCGCCGACGTCGATGCCGCGAGTCGGCTCGTCGAGAATCAGGACCTCGGGGCTGGCGAACAGCCACTTCGAGAGCACGACCTTCTGCTGGTTGCCGCCCGAGAGATTGCCGGTCTTCTGGAAGACGCTCGACGAGCGGATGTTCGTCTTCTTGCGGTAGTCGTTGGCGACGTCGAGCTCGCGCAGCTCGTCGATGACACCGGCACGCGCCACGCCCTTCAGATTGGCGAGGGTGATGTTGTTCTTGATGTCGTCGATCAGATTGAGGCCGAAGACCTTCCGGTCCTCGGTGACATAGGCGATGCCCTGGTCGACGGCACGGCCGACCGTCGAGACGTCGATCGGCTTGCCCTTGAGGCGCACCTCGCCGGAGATCTTTCGGCCGTAGCTGCGGCCGAACAGGCTCATCGCGAATTCGGTTCGGCCGGCGCCCATGAGGCCGGCGATGCCGACGACCTCGCCCCGATGCACCTTGATGTCGATGTTCTTGATCACCTGCCGGTCGGCATGGAGCGGGTGATAGCAGGACCAGTTCTGGACCTCGAAGATGACGTCGCCGATCTTCGGATCGCGCGGCGGATAGCGGTCCTCGAGCGAGCGGCCGACCATCGAGGTGATGATGCGGTCCTCGGAGATCTCGCTGCGGTCGAGCGTCTCGATGGTGCGCCCGTCGCGGATGACGGTCACATGGTCGGCGACGCGGTTGATCTCGTTCAGCTTGTGCGAGATCAGGATCGAGGTGATGCCCTGCTTCTTGAATTCGAGCAGGAGATCGAGCAGCGCCTGGCTGTCCTTCTCGGAGAGGCTGGCGGTCGGCTCGTCGAGGATCAGAAGCTCGACATTCTTGCTGAGCGCCTTGGCGATCTCGACGAGCTGCTGCTTGCCGGTGCCGATATCGGTTATGAGGGTGTTCGGGTCTTCGACGAGGCCGACCTTGCCGAGCAGCTCGCGGGTGCGGCGCTCATTGGCGTTCCAGTCGATGACGCCCCATCTGGCCTGTTCGTTGCCGAGAAAGATGTTCTCGGTGATCGACAGCATCGGGACCAGGGCCAGTTCCTGATGGATGATGACGATCCCCATCTGTTCGCTGTCATGGATGCCGTGGAACTGGCATTCCTTGCCGCGATAGATGATCTGCCCCTCGTAGTCGCCGGCAGGATAGACGCCGGAGAGGACTTTCATGAGGGTCGACTTGCCGGCGCCGTTCTCGCCGCAGATGGCGTGAATCTCGCCTTCCTCGACCTTGAGGTTGACGTTCGACAGCGCCTTGACCCCCGGAAAGGTCTTGGTGATGTCGCGCATCTCGAGAATGTATGAGGGCATGGATAGCCGCTCCCGAAGGGGCTACGGACCGGGCGAGGTTAGCGTCTCGCTCGCCTGACGAGAAGAGGCCCCGCCGGGGCGGGGCCTCAAGGTCGTTTGGAAGATTACTTCAGCTCGTCGGGCTTGATGTAGCCCGACTCGACGACGATCTTCTCGTAGTTGGTCTTGTCGACCTCGACCGGCGTCAGCAGGATCGAGGGAACGACCTTGACGTCGTTGTTGTAGGTGGTCGTGTCGAGATTGGCCGGCGTGTTGCCCGAGAGGACAGTGTCGACGAGTTCGACGGTCGACTTGGCGAGGTCGCGCGTGTCCTTGAACACGGTCGAATACTGCTCGCCGGCGATGATCGCCTTGACCGAAGCGGTCTCGGCGTCCTGGCCGGTCACGATCGGCCAGGGCTGGTCGGCGGTGCCGTAGCCGACGCCGCGGAGCGAGGCGATGATGCCGCGCGACAGGCCGTCATAGGGCGACAGGACGCCGTCGACGCGCTTGCCGTCCGAGTAGTAGGCCGAAAGCAGGTTGTCCATGCGGGCCTGGGCGGTGGCGGCGAGCCAGCGCAGGGTACCGACCTTGTCCATGCCGGTCTGGCCGGACACGATCTTGATGGAGCCGTCGTCGATCAGCGGCTGCAGGACCGACATGGCGCCGTTGTAGAAGAAGAAGGCGTTGTTGTCGTCGGGCGAGCCGCCGAACAGCTCGACGTTCCAGGGCTTCGTGTCCGGGAAGCGCTCCTTGAGGCCTTTCACCAGCGAATTGGCCTGGATCACGCCGACGCCGAAATTGTCGAAGGTCGTGTAGTAGTCGACATTCGGGGTCTTCTTGATCAGGCGGTCATAGGCGACCACCACGACACCGGCATCGGCCGCCTTCTGCAGCGCGTCGCCCATCGTCGTGCCGTCGATCGAGGCGATGATCAGGGCCTTCGGGCCCTTGGTGATCACGTTCTCGAGCTGGCTGAGCTGGTTGGGAATGTCGTCCTGGGCGTACTGCAGGTCGACGGTGTAGCCCTTGGCCTCGAGCTGCGACTTGACGGCGTCGCCATCATTGATCCAGCGCTGCGAGGTCTTGGTCGGCATCAGGACGCCGATGAGGCCCTTGTCCTCGGCGTGAGCAACCGGCGACAGAGCGACCACGCCGAGCGCAAGCGCGGCGAGCGCTGACTTGATAAGCTTCATGTATCCTCTCCCCAATTGTATGACGTTTCGCCGCGAATTCACGGCCGGCGCCATACGCGAACTCTCTTTAATTCGACTCTCGATAATTTGCCAGCACATTCCGTGGGCAGCGCATCCCCATCATCGACCCGACGCCGGCAGGCCGGACCAATCGCGCAGCCCGGCTAGCTAGCTGCGGCGAAGGCCGGCCGTCAATGGGAATCGGGGAAGCGCGCAGGCGCAATCGATCGCCCGCCGCCGGCGGGGGCGGCGGCGGCGGGATAAAATACGATCATACGCTGAATGGGGGATCGCTATTGCGAGACGACGGCTCCGCCGATCGAAACCACGGTGCGGCCATCGGCCGGCAGCGGCGCGGCAGCCGCGGCTGCCGGCGGCGGCTCGTAGGGCTTGGCGAGGATCAGCGACCAGTAGACCTTGTACTTGCTCTTCGGCGCATAGGCCGTGCCGATCCCCAGCCGGGTAACACCGGCCTTCAGCATGTTGGCGTTGTGCGAGGGCGAATCGCGCCATCCCGAAAAAGCCTCGGCGAGGGTTCTGTAGCCCGCGCCGACATTCTCGACCGCGACGCCGGCGTCAAAGCCCGAGGCGGCGAGACGCTTCTCGAAACTGCCGCCACCCTTCACGTTGTGGCCGACCTGATCGACCGCGGCCATCGCGCGGGCCTGGTCGGCGGCCAGCTTGTTCAGCACCGGGTCGGCAACCACCGCCGAGAGGCCGCGCGTCGCACGATAGCCGCTGATCATGCTCGCGGCCGCTTCCGGGCTGACCGTGGCGCCGGCCGCGTCCAGCCGATCGTAGAATACCGGCGAGCGCGGCGCCTCCGGCTCCTTGGCGCAGGCCGCGAGGAGAACGATGAGCGACGCTGCGGCGATGAGCGGGGCCGCGCGGCGGAGCGATGTCTTCATGGATGGACCTTCTTCGGGACAAACCCTGCTGGGCGGTTGGCCCGGTGCCGGGCAGGAGGCGCGGAATGCGCGCGGGTGTGGCCGATCTGGCGTGGCGGGGCAACGGGGCTCACGGGAGCGAGATGTCTTCGTTGCGGAAGCGGGCAAGGCATTCGAAGCGGATGTCGGAGCGGACCTGCATGCCCTGTGCGATGTCGGAGAGATAGCATCTGAGCTCGAAATCGAGCGAGACATTGTTGAAAGCCGTGAAGAGCACGCTCGGCGCCGGATAGGCGAGCACCAGCGGATGCGCCTTCGCGATCTCGAGCAGGACGGCCCGCACCCGCTCAGGATCGGTCGTCTTCGCCACCGTCACGGGCAGGATGATGCGACCGGACCGGTCGCGGAGCACCATGTTCTTGACCTGGCCCGTGATCAGCGTGGAATTCGGCACGATCAGCGTGGCCCGGTCGAAGGTCTCGATCTCGGTGGCGCGCACGTTGATGCGCTTGACGATGCCTTCCTCGGCGCCGACGGCGATCCAGTCGCCGGCCCGGATGGGCCGCTCGGCGAGCAGGATGAGGCCGGAAACGAAGTTGTTGACGATCGCCTGCAGGCCGAGGCCGATACCGACAGAGAGCGCGCCGGCGACGATGGCGACGTTGGAGAGATCGAGGCCGGCATAGCCGAAGGCGAAAGCTGCCGCCGCGATGGTGCCGAGATAGCCGACGCTGGTGCGGATCGAATTGCGCAGGCCCGAATCGAGCCGCGTCGTCGGCAGGAAGCGGGTCTCGAGCCAGTTCTGCATCGCCCGCGTGATCACGAAGCCGATGGCGAACACGGCAAGCGCAGCGATGATCGTCGAGAAGGAAATCGAGATCGATCCGACGCGGAAGCCGAAGAAGACCTGCCGGACGCTCTCGAAGACCGAGGTCGAATCGACGCCCCAGGGCGCAATCACCACCAGCACCGCGCCGGCGACGAGAAGCGCACGCACGAGTCCGTTGAAGAGCACGCCGGCCTGCGTGATGGAGCGGGGCGCGAATCCGATCGAGGCGATGAGGCGGCTGCCGACGACACCCTCTCGGCGGAACCAGGCGCTGGTCAGCTCGTCGGCGAGCATGATGAGGAGTACGAGCAGCGCGACGATGGTCGATACCCAGGCGATCTGTGCCGTGATGAAGCGGCCGAGCGCGACATAGCCCATCAGGTTGGCGACGATGGCCACGGCGGCGGCCATGGCGGCAACGACCAGCGCCATGCGGCGCAGGATCGGCTCCTCGGCCGGGTCTTCTTCTTCCTCCTCGGCCGGCGGGCGGTGGTTCAGCATTCGCACGGTCATGATGATCAGCACCGAACTCACCGTGGACAGCAGTCCGTCGGCCGCGATGATCAGCGGCAGGCCGGTATAGGCGACGCGCGAGAAGCGCTCGATGAAGACCGAAAGGGCCTGCATCGCCGCGATCGCGACCGTGAAATGAAAGATGCGCCGCGCGATCGCGTGCTCGATCTCGACCAGGCGAAGATCGGGACGCCATGGCGCCAGAAGAGCGCGCGAGACGCCGAATCCGAGCGAGAACAGCGCCACCGCGGAGGTGACGCCCCACCAGAGCTGGTCGATACGGCCCGGCGAGAGGTCGAGCGCGTCGAGGATCGCGTGGCCGCCCACGAGCACGCCGGTCGGCACCAGCGTGTTGAGCGCGACGACCGTCGTCGCCACCATGACGCGCGATCGCCGGTCGCTCGATTTGCCGGGCTCGGGCAATGCGCTGCGGACGCGGCGGATGAGCATTCGCCGTCCGGGGACGAGCAGCAGCAACATGGCCGCGATCACAGCGAGGACGAGGGCGATCGCGGTGCGGTCGTTGCGCACCTGGAGGACGCGAACCCATCCGGAGATGAGCTCGTTGGAGCGCGCAGCGACGCCGGGAACCTCGGCAGCGGCGTCGCTCCACAGCGTCGGATCGATCAGGCTCGCATTGCGCTCCAAAAGGCGGCCGGTGAACAGGCGACGGCGACGGTCGTTGATCTGGCTGTTCGTGAAAGTGCCGTGTACCGCGATCGCCTGCGCCTGCTGCTGGCTGCCGGACAGATCGGCATAGAGCTTCTGCGCCGACGCGAGTTCGTCCTTGATCGCGTCCGACACGGCGGCATCGGCGCCCTGCACCGGCGACAGTTCCTTGACCTGAGCCGCGGCGGCGGCGACCTGCGGCGTCAACCCGTCGGCAAAGGCCGATGCACTGTTGACGATCGCGGCCGTCTGCTCGCGCAGGTTCCTCAAATCGTAGTCGCTGACGCCGACGCGATCGAGCGCCATGTCGATGCGCGTCAGATCGGAGTTCCAGCGGTCGAGCAGGGCCTGCGTATCGGCAGCATCGGCGGACGTGTCGATGACGGCGAGCGCGGGCGCGACGTCGACCGCCAGCATGGCGAGCGTCACGAGCGCGAGCACGACCCGCCGGATCGCCGATCCGATGCCTTCGATGCGCGTCACGCCGCCCTCCCTGCCGCTTTCGCCGGCCCTGCCGACCTTAGGGGCAATGATGACGACATCAGGGCGGCCGCCTTTGCAATCAGATCTTCAAGCACGAGGCGTATCAGATTCGGGCGGCCTGCGACTGGACGGCGCCATCCGCGTTGCCCATATGCGCCGTCACGAGGTTCGAGGGAACCGGAGAAGGATTTGGCAAGCGAAGGCATTACATCGGCGGACGCAGAGGACATGTCGCGACCGCGCTCGGCATCGACTCTGCTGGGCAAGCTGGACGAATTGATCGATGGCGAAAGGATATCGGTCGGCGCGATGAGCGATGCGCTGGGGCGCTCTGGCCTCGGCATCACGATCCTGATGCTGGCGCTGCCCTCCTTCATTCCCATCCCGGGCCTGCCCACAGGCTTCGTCTTCGGGACGGCCCTCGCCATTCTCTCGCTGCAGGTGCTGACCGGCGCCGACAAGCTGATCCTGCCGGGCTGGATCCGCAGGTTCAGCATGCCGCGCGATCCGGTCGTTCGGGGCGGCGCGTTCATCGCGCCCTGGTTCCGCAAGATCGAGTGGATGCTCCGGCCCCGCCTCAGCGGGCTGTCGGGACGGCGCGCGCAGCTTATTCTGGCTCTGCCGATCTTCGTCCATTCCGTGATGATCCTGCTGCCGATCCCGCTCGGCAACCAGCTGCCGGCGCTAGCGGTCATCGCTTTCGCTTTCGGCTTCATCGAGCGCGATGGCGTCGCGATCCTGGCCGGCGCCATCATCTCGGTCCTCGCTCTCGCCTGGAACGGGGCAATCATCTTCTTCGGCGCCGAGCTCAGCATCTTCCTCTGGGGCTGGGGCGCAGGCATGATCGAACGGCTCGGCTTCGGCACGGCCTGAGGGGCTCGATGGTCCCGCTTCCGCGTCGCCGCCCGATGCGCATCTGACCGGCAGCGGAGCCGCGCCTTGTTCGATCTCATCCGGCTGGCCTTTCTCTACTGCCTCTTCGGGGCCGGGATCCTGTTCGTGCAGATCAACAACACGCCCTGCCGCGCCCCCGTCGTGCTCGACGACGGCGCGTCACCGCCACTCGGTCCGCCGATCGACCTCATCCGGCTCGGGGCCGACCGCGACTATGCGATGCGCCTCGGCAAGGCGGTGGTCTTCTGGCTGCCGCGGCTCGTCGATCTGGTCGGCATCCGCGGCATGCCGTTTCCGGACTATCTCTTCGGCTCGGTCTGTCGCTCGACGGAGGCACAGCCACCACCCGCCGCGCCGATGCTTCCGGTCGTGCCGCAGCTTCCCGCCGTCCCGCAGTCCCCTGCCGCCACGCAGGCTCGGGCGCCCGTGCAACCGCCAGTGCCGCCGGGACGTCTGGCGCAGCCGCAGCCCTATGCGGCCCCGATGCCGCAACCGCCCCTTCCGCCGGAACCCCTGCCGCCGCCCACGCCTCTGCCGCGTCCGCGCGGGGGCTGACGGGGACGGCGTCAGGCCATCTGGTAGAAGGCGCGCTTCGCCTCGTACATGAGAGCGTCGGCTCGCCTGGCGACATCGTCGAGACGCTCGCCGGGACGTCCGGTGGCGGCGCCCATCGAGAGGGTCAGCGGCAGGTTCGAGTAGAACTGGTTGTTGATGTCGACGAGCCGATGCACGCTGTCGATCATGGTCTCGGCATCGCGCTCGTCGGCGCCGGGAAGGATGATCGCGAACTCGTCGCCGCCGATCCGGGCCGCATGGGCCGGCTTCTCGACGATCTTGCCGAGGACTTCGCCGACGCGTCGCAGCAATTCGTCGCCCGCCGCATGCCCGAGCCGGTCGTTCGTCTCCTTGAGACCGTTGAGATCGGCCATGATGATGGTCACCGGATAGGGCGCGTTGCGCTGGAGCCGGCTCATCTCGTCGATATAGAAGGAGCGGTTGTAGAGCTTCGTCAGCGCGTCGTGCTTGCCGAGGAATTCGAGATAGGCTTCCGCGGCCTTGCGCGCCGTGATGTCGGTCAGCGCGACCTGGACCAGCGACCAGTCCTTCTCATGGCCCGGCAGTACCGAGAACTGCAGCAGCACGTGCAATTCGCGGCCGTCCAGCGTGTAGTTCACCACTTCGCGCAACTGGAACAGCTTGCCGTTCCACAGGTCGATCAGCTGCTCGCGGAAGTTCGGCTCCATATTGTCCCGGAAGACGTCCGAGAGGCGGTGGAGCAGCGTCGGCTTGTCGGGCGCGGCGAAGAGCTCGAGCGTGTGGCGGTTCACGTCGATGACCCGGATCTCGCTGATGCAGCGCGTGACGAATTCGGGATGCACGTCGGTGAAGATGCGGAAATCGACGATGCCGCGCATCCTGAGATCGTCGAGCAGCAGCTTGACGGAGCTGAAATCCTCGACCCAAAGCGAGACCGGCGAATGGTCGAACAGCCCGCGCGCATAGGCCTCGCTGGCGGCGAGGCTGCGGCGCGCGCTCTCGCGCTCCGTCACGTCCTCTGTCGATACCAGGACACGGGCCCAGCTGTCCTCCGAGCCCGGCAGCACCGTACCCTTGAGCTGGATGTCGAGCCGCTCGCCCGTCAGCGTGTAGTTGACCGTGGTGCTGGCGAAGTCGCGCTCGCCGTGCCAGAGCCGCTCCAGTTCGCCGATATGCGCCTCGAACATCGCGTCGCGGAACACGCTTGGGAGCGAGCCGCGCAGCGTCTCCACGTCCGGCGCCCGGTAGAGCTCCAGAGTCTTGCGATTGACGCCGACGAGACGGATCCGGCTGGTGCAGGCCTGGATGCGCGACGGGTCGGCTCGAAGAAAGCCGACGATGTCGGTGACGCCCGCAGCGCGCCATTCGTCGAACAGAGTGCGGAGTGCGCTGTAATCCTCGAGCCAGAGCGGGATCGGCGCCAGATCGAACATGGAATGATCGTCGGAAGACACGGCCATGTTCCGGTTCTCGTCGCTCCGCATCGGCCGCTCATGTCTGCCGCGGCCGAATGAACAGAATCCACGTCAGCCGACTCGCTGCCGGGCAATGATCCTGAAGGCGCGTGGTAAATAGACTGTCGATCTAGCCTGTCAATGGCGAAGAGGCATCGCCGGGGGCAGGCGCAACGCTCCGCATCGGCCTTTTCTCGCGCGCGTCTCCGGCGCGCCACGCCGGCGGTCTCCGCATCGCAGGCCGACAAGAACAAAGTGCCGGGACAGGGTCCCGGCACATGTCTTCCGGTTGGGTTTGGCACTCAGCCCAGAACGACCAACAGATCCTTCGCGTCGATCTGGCTGCCGGCGTGGACCAGCACTTCGGCGATCGTGCCGTCGCGATCGGCGTGGATGGCGGTCTCCATCTTCATCGCCTCGATCGAGAGCAGCACGTCGCCCGCCTTGATCGCCTGGCCGGCGCGCACTGCCAGCGTCGAGACGACGCCCGGCATCGGCGCCGCGACATGATTCGGATTGCCTTCCTCGGCCTTGCGCTTCGCCACGACGGCGCCGGCATTGGCGCGGTCGGGGACCTTCACCACGCGCGGCTGACCGTTCAGTTCGAAGAAGACACGGATGAGCCCCTCCTCGTCGGCGTCGCCGATCGCCTGGCAGAGGATGACCATGGTCTTGCCCTTCTCGAGCTCGACATGGATCTCCTCGCCGACGGGCAGGCCATAGAAATAGACCGGAGTCGGCAGCGCGCTGGTCGGGCCGTAGGTATCCTCGGTCTTAGCGAAGTCGGTGTAGACCTTCGGATACATGAGGTACGAAGCGAGGGCGAAATCGTCGATGACGCGCTTGCCGGTTTTTTCGGCCGCTGCCTTGCGCTCCGCCTCGAGATCCGCCGCCTTGATCAGCGAGCCGGGGCGGGCCGTCGACGGTGTATCGCCCTTCAGCGCCTTCTTCTGGATGCCGGCCGGCCAGCCGCCGGGGGGCTGGCCGAGATCGCCGCGCATCATCTGCACGACGGAATCCGGGAAGGCGATGTCGCGGGCCGGGTCCTCGACATCGGCGACGGTGAGACCCTGGCTCACCATCATGAGCGCCATGTCGCCGACCACCTTGGACGAAGGCGTCACCTTCACGATGTCGCCGAACATGCGGTTCACGTCGGCATAGGCCTGCGCGACCTCGTGCCAGCGGGTGTCGAGGCCGAGCGAGCGGGCCTGCTCCTTGAGATTGGTGAACTGGCCGCCCGGCATCTCGTGGAGATAGACCTCGGATGCACCGGCCTTGAGGTCGCTCTCGAAGGCGACATACTGCGCGCGCACTGCTTCCCAGTAGAAGGAGATGCGGCGGATCGCGTCCGGGTCGAGGCCGGTGTCGCGGTCGGTCCCCTTGAGCGCCTCGGCGATCGAGCCGAGGCAGGGCTGCGACGTGAGGCCCGACAGGGCGTCCATCGCCGCGTCCACCGCATCGACGCCCGCTTCCACGGCGGCGAGAACAGTCGCGGCCGAGATGCCCGACGTGTCATGCGTGTGCAGGTGGATCGGCAGGTCGGTCTCGGAACGCAGCGTCGAGACGAGCTTCTTGGCCGCGGCCGGCTTCAGCAGGCCGGCCATGTCCTTGATGCCGATGATGTGCGCGCCGGCCTTTTCGAGGTCCTTCGCGAGCGACACGTAGTATTTGAGGTCGTATTTCGCGCGGTCCGGATCGAGGACGTCGCCGGTGTAGCAGATGGCGGCCTCGAGGACCTTGCCCTCCTCGCGCACTGCATCCATCGAGACGCGCATGTTCTCGACCCAGTTCAGGCAGTCGAACACGCGGAAGACGTCGATGCCGCCGGCTGCCGCCTGCTTGACGAAGAACTTGACGACATTGTCGGCATAGTTGGTGTAGCCGACACCGTTCGCGCCCCTGAGTAGCATCTGCAGCAGGATGTTGGGCGCCCGCTCGCGGATCATCGCGAGGCGCTCCCACGGGTCCTCGGTGAGGAAGCGCATCGCGACGTCGAAGGTCGCGCCGCCCCAGCATTCGAGGCTGAACAGGCCCGGCAGGCCGCGGGCATAGCTGTCGGCGATGCCGACGATGTCGTGCGTGCGCATGCGCGTCGCCAGCAGCGACTGGTGCGCGTCGCGCATCGTCGTGTCGGTGACGAGGGTCCGCGTCTCGGAGCGCATCCATTTCGCCAGCGCCTCGGGGCCATGCGCCTCGAGATACTGCTTGGTGCCCGGCGCCGGCTCTGCCGCGAAATGCGGGATGACCTTGGCGAGCGCATCGGCCTTCGGCTTCACGCGGCCGCGCGTCTCCGGATGGCCGTTGACCGTCACGTCGGCGATATAGGTCAGCAGCTTGGTGGCGCGGTCACGCCGGCGCACCGAGGAGAACAGCTCCGGCGTCGTGTCGATGAATCGCGTCGTATAGGAATTGTCGCGGAATTTCGGGTGGTTGATGATGTTCGCGACGAAGGTCAGGTTGGTCGCTACGCCGCGGATGCGGAACTCGCGCAGCGCGCGGTCCATGCGCGCGATCGCCTCCTCGGGCGTCGGCGCCCAGGCCGTGATCTTCTCCAGCAGCGGATCGTAGAAGCGGGTGATCACCGCGCCGGAATAGGCCGTGCCACCGTCGAGGCGGATGCCGAAGCCAGATGCCTCGCGATAGGCGGTGATGCGGCCATAGTCCGGAATGAAGTTCTGCTCCGGATCCTCGGTCGTGATGCGGCACTGCAACGCGTGGCCGTTGAGGCGGATATCAACCTGGGCGGGCACCCCGGACGCGGGCGTGCCGATCGTGGCGCCCTCGGCGATGTGGATCTGTGCCTTGACGATATCGATGCCCGTCACCTGCTCGGTGACGGTATGCTCGACCTGGATGCGCGGATTGACCTCGATGAAATAGAACTTGCCCGTATCGGCATCCATCAGGAATTCGACCGTGCCGGCGCCGTAATAGTCCGCGGCATGGCCGATCTTGAGGCCGTAGTCGGTGAGTTCCTTGCGCTCGGCGTCGGAAAGATAGGGCGCAGGCGCGCGCTCCACGACCTTCTGGTGACGGCGCTGCACCGAGCAGTCGCGCTCGAACAGATGGACGATGTTGCCGTGCCGGTCGCCGAGGATCTGCACCTCGACATGGCGGGCGCGCTCGACGAGCTTTTCGAGATAGATCTCGTCCTTGCCGAAGGCCGCCTTGGCCTCGCGCCGCGCCGTCACGGCGTCCTTGAGCAGCGTTTCCTCGTCGCGGATGACGCGCATGCCACGGCCGCCGCCACCCCAGGAGGCCTTGAGCATCACAGGGTAGCCGATGCGCTTCGCCTCGGCCTTGATGAACTCCACATCGTCCGGCAACGGGTCGGTGGCCGGCATGACAGGCACGCTGGCGGCGATGGCGAGGTTTCGCGCCGCGACCTTGTTGCCGAGCATGCGCATCGTGTCCGGCGAGGGACCGATGAAAGTGATGCCGGCTTCGGCGCAGGCTTCGGCGAATTCGGGGCTCTCGGACAGGAGGCCGTAGCCGGGGTGGATGGCGTCGGCCTTCGCCTCGCGCGCGATGCGGATGATGTCGGGGATGTTCAGATAGGCTTCGATCGGACCGAGGCCCTTGCCGACCTGATAGGCCTCGTCAGCCTTGAAGCGATGCAGCGCGAGCTTGTCTTCCTCGGCGAAGATCGCGACCGTCCTTAGCCCCAATTCGTTGGCGGCGCGGAACACGCGGATGGCGATTTCCGACCGGTTAGCGACGAGAATCTTCTTGATTGCCACCAGAACCCCCGATTCCGATCCACCCGGCATGGCGGACGACCGGCCCGATGTTAGCGGTTTTGTGCGAGTGCGAAAAGATCAGTCAGTTGCGCTGCACTGCCCACAGATGCGGCAGTTTGGCGTTGCGGAAAAGGACTAGCCTGCCGGCAGCTCGGCGAGCCGAACCAGGAGGAAGGGCGTTGCGAGCACCATCGCGCGTTCCTTTTCCGTCATGAAGGCGACGGCTTCCGTGGCGGTGTCGGCTTCGGAGATCTTTGCGGCGGCGAGCGCTTCGACGGGATCGATCACACCGCGAGGACGTTCCGGAACGCGGTCGACCAGCGCAAGATGGGCGGCGCGCCAGCGTGGGTCGGCGACGAGATCTGCCATGGACGGCCTGTTGGCGACCGCAGTCTCGTAGACGGGACGAAGCGCCGTCGCGGCGCTCACGATCGGCGGCGGTTGCGCTTCCTCGGGCGTGCGCAAGAGGCCCATCCGTCTGACGATCCGGCCGACCCGGTTGGAGCCGGTGATGCCGGAGATCGGCACGGCCAGGATGAGGCCGAGCAGTGCCGGCGCCAGCCACGCGACCAGCACCCAGGAATCGAGCGAGGCGGCGAACAGGAGAGCGAGGCCCGTCAGGACGTGCCAGCGATGGCGGATGACAAGCGAGCGCAGCGGAACGCCGCCGTCGTCGCGCCGCTGCGGCTTCCAGCCCGAGTCGCGGCCGATCAGGATCGAGACGATGGCGCCGGTGTGGACCAGCATCATGATGGGCGCCATCAGCGCGGAGACGAGGATCTCGAAGAAGAAGCTCGCGATGGTGCGGAAGCCGCCGACGGCGCGCCGGGCGTCGCGATCGCGCAGGAAGGCGATGAGGCCCATGATCTTCGGTGCGAAGAGGACCGCCAGCGTCAGGGCGAACAGGCGGAGGGCGCGCTCGGCATCGATCACCGGCCAGGTCGGGAAGAGCTGGAACTCGTCGGTGAAATATTCCGGACGGATGAAATGCGCCTGCAGCGACAAGGCGAGGCCCGCGAGGATCAGCAGCAGCCAGAGCGGCGAGGCCAGGTAGGAGCCGATCCCCGTCAGGAGATGGATGCGGCTCACCCAGTGGAGGCCGCGGGCCGGCAGAACGAAGAGATGCTGCAGATTGCCCTGGCACCAGCGGCGGTCTCGCACGGCGAGATCGATGATCGAGGGCGGGCTTTCCTCGTAGGATCCGACGAGATCGTCGGCGATGCGGACCGTCCAGCCGGCGCGCCGCAGAAGCGCCGCTTCCACGAAGTCGTGGCTGAGGATATGGCCGCCGAAGGGCGGACGGCCGGGAAGGTCCGGCAATCCGGCGGCGTCGAGGAAGGCGCGGCTGCGGATGATCGCGTTGTGGCCCCAGTAATTGCCTTCGGATCCCGTCCAGAACGAGAGCCCGGCGCCGACGATCGGCCCGTAAACGCGGCCGGCGAACTGCTGCAGGCGTGCGAGGATCGTGGTGCCGTTGACGAGGCTCGGAATGGTCTGGATCAGTCCGGCGTCGGGATCGCGTTCCATGCGCCGCGCGAGCTCGACGATGGTTTCCGGCGCCATGAGGCTGTCGGCGTCGAGTACGAGGATATACTCGTAGGCGCCGGCCCAGCGCATGCAGAAATCGGCGACGTTGCCGGCCTTGCGGGCGACGTTGCGGCGGCGGCGGCGATAGAAGATGCGTGCCCGATCCCCGAGACGCTCCCGGATCGCCATCACCGCGGCTTCCTCGGCGAGCGCGACATCGGGATCCGTCGTATCGGCGAGCACGAACCAGTCGAAGGCCTCGCCATGGCCGAGCGCGGCGAGTCCTTCCGCCATGGCCTCGATGCCCGCGAAGACCCGGGACGGGTCCTCGTTGTAGGTCGGCATCAGGATCGCCGTTCGCGAGGCGAGCGGCCCCGTCGGGCCGACCGGCGGCGCGCCGAGACGGCCGATGATCATTCCGTAACCGGCGATGGCGCTGGTGAAGGCCATCGCGATCCAGCCGAAATTGAGCGCGAAGAGGATGAGGACCGCGATCTCGACGGGCGTGAGACCTCCGACCTCCAGGACCTGCTCCATCTCGTAGACGGCGATGGCGGCCAGCGCGAAGGCGCCGCCAAGCACCGACACGCGCCGCAGGATCGAGGAACGCGAGCGGCGGGGATCGACGAAACTCCGGCGGTTGCGGCGGCGAAACCGCCACAACGACTGAACCGGCATGTCGGACGCGACCTCGGGAGGCATGCCCCGCGGTTCGGCGGCCGGCGGCTTCGGCTTCTCGGCGACAACCGAATCCGGCGGCGGGGGCGATGCGGTGTCCGCGTCCGCCCTCCGTTCCGCCAGAACCTCCGTCACGCCGTTGCCGTCCATCGATAGACCCAGGTTTCCGAGGCGCGGCCGTCAGGGAAGGTCAGCACGGTGCGCAGCTCGATGAGATTGGCGCTTTCCGGATCGATCTCGAAATTGACGCGCCAACCCTGGCCGTCGCCGATCAGCGGGTTCGGTTGAACGACGACATTGCTGACCTTGCCGGCCGAAGCGGTCACGGTTGCCTTGGGCTCCTCGGCAGGCTTGCCCTCCAGGACCTGGTAGGGCGCGAAGTCGATGACGAACCGGCGCGCGGGGCCGTCGCCCTCCAACTGTGCCCGGCCCACCATTGTTCCATGGACCACCATGCCACCGGCGACATAGGCCGGGTCGCCGCCCCAGGAGAGGCGGTAGGCGAAGGAGTATTCCGAACCGGCCGGAATCGGGTCCTTCGGCTGCCAGTAGGCGACGATGTTGTCGTGGATCTCGGAATTGGTCGGGATCTCGACGAGCGTCACGGCACCCGTGCCCCAGTCGCCGACCGGCTCGACCCAGAGGCTCGGCCGCTTCTCGTAGACGGCCTCGAGATCCTCGTAGGTGACGAAGTCGCGGTCGCGCTGGATGAGGCCGAAGCCGCGCGGACCGGCGTCGACGAAGGCGCTGATCTGCAGCGTCGAAGGATTGGAGAGCGGTCGCCACAGCCGTTCGCCACGGCCGTTGACCATCAGCAGGCCGTCCGAATCATGCACCTCGGGCCGGAAGTCGTCGACATTGGTGCGGTCATTGGGGCCGAAGAAGAACATGCTGGTGCCGGGCGCGAGGCCGACCTTGGCCATGTCGACGCGCGGGAAGAGGTCCGCCTCGACATCCATGACCGTCGGAAGGCCGGGACGGATCGTGAAGCGATAGGCGCCGGTGACGCTCGGGCTGTCGAGCAGCGCATAGAGGACGATGGTGTCGCTGTCCTGGATCGGCGTCTCGACCCAGAAGGCGCGGAAGATCGGGAACTCCTCGCCCTCGGGCTCGGCGGTCTTCACGGCGAGGCCGCGCGCCGAGATGCCGTAGACCTGGCCGCGTCCGAGCGAACGGAAATAGCTCGCGCCCTGGAAGACGACGATCTCGTCGAAGTAGTCCGGCTTGTTCAGCGGCCCGTGGATGCGGATGCCGGCAAAGCCGATATCGGTATTGGGAATGCCCTTCGGCACCAGGGGCCCGAAATCGAACAGGTCGGTCGAATAGGGAAGGTGCTTCGCCTCGCCTTCCTTCACGATCGCGACTTCGATCGGCTCCTTGAAGTAGAAGCCGGGATGGAACAGCTGGAGCGTGAAGGGAAGGCCGGAGCCCTGCCAGACCGAGGCGGCGGTCTTGAAGCGGATGTCGCGATACTGGTCGTAGGTGAGGTTCTGCAGCACGTCGGGCAGCCGCGAGGCCGGCGCCGCGAAGGGCACGCGCGACAGGCGGCGGGCGATCTCTGTCACCGTCGAGCGCGTGAACGGCCCATCGGTGGCCAGCGAGGCTGCGACATTGGTCGTCTGGGCGAGCGCCTGACCCGGCAGGAGCGTGCCGAGCGCGGCCGCCGCCGCGGTGGCCGCTGCCGAAGCGAGGAGACGCCGACGGGTGAGTTGATACGAAGCTGTCATCATCTTGTCTGTCTGGTCCGGACCGAAGTCGCAGTAACGGGATGATCGTGGCAAACTCTCGACGATCTCCAAACTCGGCTATGGCGTAGCCGATTTGGTTCACCTCGTCGATGGTTCCGGACCTTCCCTCCGCATGTCGAGCGAGGGTCCCGATGTGGCGATCCTAGCGGCATTTCGCCGGCGGCGAAATGCCGATGCTGCGTCGCGAAATCAACGAGCCGGCGACCGCTTCTCCCAGCGCGCCGCCGCCCGCTTGACCGGGCCGCGGCGTCTCGACACCCTCGCGCGAGAAAACGCGAGGGAACGACATGATCACCGTCTTCGGATCCATCAACATCGATCTCGTCTGCCGCACGGCGCATCTGCCGCGGCCGGGCGAGACCGTGCCCGGTTCGGATTACGAGCTGATCCCGGGCGGCAAGGGCGCCAACCAGGCGCTCGCGGCACGGCGGGCCGGCGCGTCGGTGCGCATGGTCGGGGCGGTCGGCGGCGACGACATGGCGGCGATCGCGCTGGCCGAACTGGAGCGCGACGGCGTCGATCTCGGCGCGCTGGTGCGGCGCGGCCCGACGACCGGCATGGCGGTGATCACGGTGGATTCGCATGCCGAGAACACCATCGTGCTCTCGCCGGGGGCCAATGCGCGCCTGAAGGCATCCGATCTCGACGCCGTTCGCCCGGGCGCCGGCGATACGCTGCTCCTTCAGATGGAAGTGCCCTTCGCGGAGAGCCTCGCTGCGGCGCGGGCCGCCCGGGCCGCGGGCGCGCGTGTGCTTCTGTCGATCGCGCCCTTCCTGCCGATCGAACGCGAGGCGCTCGCAGAGGCGGACATCATCCTCGTCAACGAGACGGAAGCCGCCGATCTCGCGCGCCATCTCGGCCTCCCCGTCGGTTCCGGCGGCGCGGAGACGGTGGCGACCCTCTCCGGGGCGCTCGGATGCGCGGTCATTGCCACGCTCGGTGCCGAGGGGGCCGTCGCCGCGAGCGAGGGCGCGACCATCGCCGTTCCGGCGCTCGAAGTGGTTCCCGTGGACACCACCGGGGCGGGAGACACCTTCGCCGGCGTGCTTGCGGCTCTGCTCGACCAGGGCGAGAGCCTCGAGACGGCGCTGCAGTTCGCCGCGGCGGCCGGATCGCTGTCCTGCACGAAGGCGGGAGCCCAGCCCAGTTTCCCGCGCCGCGCCGCCATCGAGGAGGCGCTGGCCGGAGCCCCTTCTTTTCCGTGACAAGCGGCCGGCACTTCCTGTAGAGATTCCATTCAGTTCACCAGTGAATGAATTCTGCGTCCGTGGGCGTCGTTTCCATTGCGGCGGCCAGCCGCGATCCCGATATGCCGTCTGACACCAGGCCGAACGCCAGCCGATCGAGAACCCGATGACCGCCACCACGACAGCTCCGCCCCGCACGCTTCGCCTCAACGCCGCCGACAATGTGCGCGTCGCGATCGACACCATCATGCCGGGCACGCTCGTCGAGGGCATCGCCGCGGTCCAGCGCATCCCCAAGGGCCACAAGATGGCGATCGCCGGGATCGCGGAAGGCGCGCCGGTGCTGAAGTTCGGCCAGATCATCGGTTTCGCGAAGCAGCCGATCGCGCCCGGCGAGCACATTCACGAGCACAATTGCGGCATGCACGACTTCGACCGCGATTATCAGTTCGCGGAAGGGGCTCATGACGACGGCATGCTGCCGGAGAGCGAGCGCCGCACCTTCGAGGGCTACAAGCGTCCGAACGGCAAGGTCGGCACGCGCAACTATATCGGCGTCCTGACCAGCGTGAACTGCTCGGCCACCGTCGCGCGCCATATCGCCGAAGCGTTCAACCGCTCGGGCCTGCTCGATGCGTTCCCCAATGTCGACGGCGTCGTGCCCTTCGTGCATGGCACCGGCTGCGGCATGGGCGGCTCCGGCGAGGGCTACGAGACGCTCGAGCGCACGCAGTGGGGCTATGCCAGCCATCCCAACCTCGCCGGCGTGCTGGTGGTCGGGCTCGGCTGCGAGGTATTCCAGATCCCGCGGCTGATGAAGTCCTACAATCTCGTCGAGCATGACGGCTTCCGGACCATGACGATCCAGGAGACGGGCGGCACGCGTCGGACCATCGAGCGCGGCGTCGACATGATCCGCGAAATGCTGCCGGCGGCGAACGCCTTCACCCGCACCACGCAGCCAGTCGCCGACATCATGGTCGGCCTGCAGTGCGGCGGCTCCGACGGCTATTCCGGCATCACCGCCAATCCGGCGCTCGGTTATGCCTCCGACCTCCTCGTGAAGCATGGCGGCACGACCATTCTCTCGGAGACGCCGGAAATCTATGGCGCCGAGCACCTGCTGACCCGCCGCGCGGCCAACCGCGAGGTCGGCGAGAAGCTGGTGGATCTCATTCACTGGTGGGAAGACTACACCGAGCGCAACCAGGGCGAGATGAACAACAATCCCTCGCCGGGCAACAAGGCGGGCGGCCTCACCACCATCCTCGAGAAGTCGCTCGGCGCCGCCGCCAAGGGCGGCACCGCGACGCTGCGCGGCGTCTACCGCTATGCCGAGCCAATCGACGCGCATGGCTTCGTCTACATGGACAGCCCCGGCTACGACCCGGCGGCCGTGACCGGCCAGATCGCGTCCGGCGCCAACATGATCGTCTTCACCACCGGCCGCGGCTCGGCCGCCGGCTACAAGCCGACGCCCTCGATCAAGCTCGCCACCAATTCCGATCTCTATGCGCGCATGACCGAAGACATGGACATCAATTGCGGCGACATCCTCGAGGGTGTCTCCATCGAGAAGAAGGGCGAGGAGATCTTCGAGGAGATCATCGCCGTCGCCTCCGGCAAGCACTCGAAGTCCGAGGAACTCGGTTATGGCGATGCGGAGTTCGTGCCCTGGCAGATCGGCGCCGTGATGTAGCGCCTGCGGCGCAGGCCTCACGCCTTATTCGACCATCAAGGAAGCGGTCACGACCTGTCGTGGCCGCTTTTTTCGTGTTCCGCCGGCATTCGGCACCCTTCCGCGCCTGCTCGGCGGGCGGCGACTCGAACCCCATTTTGAGGTACGCTCATCAAGGCGGTTGACCGCTTGGGCAATATCCGTCTTATAATAGTACTAGTTGCCGGGCCGGGAGAGGAGGCCCTGTCCGGCATGCCTCTGCGTGATCGGGTGCCGCGGCACCCGGCGGCTGCCCGACGGGCGCAGGCGGAGGCGATCTGCCAACCGGGGAGGGAGAGTTGGCGCTTCTTGAACTACGCAATGTCAGCAAGGATTTCGGCGCCATCCGTGCGCTGAACGATGTGAGCTTCACCGTCAAGCCGGGCGAAATCGTCGGGTTGATGGGGGACAACGGCGCCGGCAAGTCGACGCTCGTCAAGATCATGTCGGGGATCTACCAGCCGACGCATGGCGAACTGCTGTTCGGCGGTGAGCGGGCCCACATTCATTCGCCGGGCGAGGCACGGCGTCTCGGTATCGAGACCGTCTACCAGGATCTCGCACTCGCCGATAACCTGACGGCTTCGGCCAACATCTTTCTCGGGCGCGAGCTGAAGGCCGGCTTGGGTCCGTTCAAGCTGTTGCGCCACCGGGCGATGAACGCGCGGGCGGTCGAGCTGTTCGCCGAGCTGAAATCGGAGACCCGCGCCGACGATCTCGTCAGACAAATGTCGGGCGGGCAGCGGCAGGCGGTCGCGATCGCGCGCACCCGTCTCACCGATGCGCGCGTGATCCTGATGGACGAGCCGACGGCGGCAATCTCGGTTCGCCAGGTCGCCGAGGTGCTCGGCCTCATCCACCGCCTGCGCGACGCGGGCATCGCCGTGATCCTGATTTCGCATCGCATGCCGGACGTGTTCGCCGTCTGCGAGCGCGTCATCGTCATGCGGCGCGGCTCCAAGGTCGCCGACAAGCCCATCGCCGGCTCCTCGCCCGAGGAAGTCACGGCGCTCATCACCGGTGCGCTCGAGGCGGCATGATGGTCGATACGGTCCAGGGTTTCTCCAACGTCCGTCGCAGCCGCTTCTGGCAGCGTGGGTTCTTCGCCAGCCAGACGGCCTATGTGCTGCTGGCGCTCGTCGTCCTCATCGTCGCGATGAGCTTCGCGTCGGACAATTTCCTTTCACCGGGCAATGTCTCGAACATCGTCCGCAACTTCTCCTTCATCGCCATCGCCACGCTCGGCATCACGCTGGTGATCATCACCGGCGGCATCGACCTTTCGGTCGGATCGACCATGGCGCTGTCGGCGACGACGACCTCGCTGACCATGGTCGGGCTCAGCGCCGCCGGCTTCTATCCGTTTCCCGGATCGCAGCTGATCCTCGCGCTTCTCGCCGGCTTCGGAACCGCGGCGATCATCGGCTTCGCCAACGGCTTCGCGATCGCCAAGCTGAAGCTGTCGCCCTTCGTGACGACGCTCGGCTCGCTGTCGATCGTGCGCGGCCTGACCTATGTCGCGACGCAGGGGCGGGGAACGGCGCCGACCGGGCCGGACAAGGCGCTGTTCCTCGCGATCACCTCGGGCCAGGTCGGCGGCATTCCCGTCAGCTTCCTCTATCTGGTCATCCTCGCCGTGCTGATGTGGGTGGTGCTGAACCACACCGCCTGGGGCCGCCATGTCTATGCGATCGGCGGCAACGAGGCGGCCGGCCGGCTGACAGGCGTCGCCGTCGACCGGGTGAAGATCCAGGTCTACGTGCTCTGTTCGCTGGCGGCCGGCTTCAACGGCATCATCATCTCGGGCTGGCTGGGCTCGGCGCCGGCCAATCTCGCCCAGGCCTACGAACTCACCATCATCGCGGCGGCCGTCATCGGCGGCGCCAACCTCGCCGGCGGCGTGGGAGGCGCCTCGGGCGCGATCATCGGCTGCATCCTGATCGAGGTCATCCGCAACGGCCTGGTGCTCGCGCGGGTCGATCCGTACTGGCAGCAGACGCTCGTCGGTTGCATCATCGTCGCGGCGGTCCTCGTCGACCGCTTCAGATCACTGCGCAGCGGCTGAGGGGCCGCGGCGGAGCGAGCGGGCGGCCGAACGCCGCCCGCATATGTGGGGGAGCCCGGCACATCCGGGTCACAAGGAGGAGAGCATGAACATCCTGAAATCGCTCGCGGCCGTCGCGCTCGCGTCGGTCGCCCTGTCGGGCGTCGCCCATGCCGCCGACAGCTACAGGTTCGCCGTCGTTCCGAAGGCGATGAACAATCCGTTCTTCGATCTCGCCCGCGACGGCTGCATGGAAGAGGCCAAGAAGCTCGGCAATATCGAGTGCATCTACCAGGGCCCGGTCGAGCACGAGCCGGCCACGCAGGCGCAGATCATCGACGATCTGATCACGCAGAAGGTCGACGGCCTCGCCATCTCGGTGTCCGATGCGGCCGCCGCGACGACGATGATCAACAAGGCGGTGGAAGCCGGCATTCCGGTCATCACCTTCGATTCGGACGCGGCCGAATCGAAGCGCTCCGCCTATGTCGGGACCGACAACAAGGAGTTCGGCAAGGCGCTCGGCGAGGAGCTGCTGAAGCTGAAGCCGGAAGGCGGCACCTATGGCATGATCTCGGGCGGCGCCGCTGCTCCGAACCTCGCCCTTCGCGTCGATGGCGTCCGCGAGGCGCTCAAGGGCTCGAAGTGGACCGAAGTGCCCGGTTCGCCCACCTTCTCGAACGACGACGTGACGCTCGCCGTCCAGCAGGCCGGTGATCTCAAGACCGCCAATCCGGACATCGCCGCGATCGTGCCGGTCGGTGGCTGGCCGATGTTCGCGCCCGACGGCTGGAAGAACTTCGTCGAGCCGTTCAAGGCCGATGTCGCCTCGAAGAAGCTGGCGCTCGTCGTTGCCGATACGCTGCCGGTCCAGCTCGAGCTGCTCCGGGACGGCTACGCCAACGCGCTGGTCGGCCAGCGGCCGCACGAGATGGGCGTCGTCGCCATGCAGACGCTGCTGAAGCTGAAGAAGGGCGAGAAGGTCGACGAGATCATCTATACCGGTCTCGATCGAGTCACGGCCGCCAATGTCAGCGAGTTCGTGAAGTAGGGCTCGCCTCGAGTCGCGCCGCGGCGGTGGGCAGCCGCGGCGCATTCTCTCAGGTCGCGGCGGACGTTCAGCCCGTCGCGACGTCGTAGAGCAGCTTCAGATTGAGCACGATGATGATCGCCGCCGTCACGGCCGCGACCGCCGTCAGCCATCGCGGCGCCAGGAAGACGCCCATCTTGCGGCGCTCGGCCGTGAACATCACCAGCGGCACGACCGCGAAGGGAAGCTGCAGGCTGAGGATGACCTGCGACAGGATCAGCAGCTTTCCCGTTCCCTCCGCGCCATAGGCGATCGTCACCGCCGCTGCCGGCACGATGGCGATGCCGCGCGTGATGAGCCGCCGCAGCCATGGCTGCAGGCGGATATTGATGAAGCCCTCCATGACGATCTGGCCGGCCATGGTCGCCGTCACTGTCGAGTTGAGGCCGCAGCAGAGCAGCGCGACGGCGAAGAGCGTCGGGGCGAGCGCCGATCCGAGCAGCGGATGCAGCAGCGCATAGGCCTTGTCGAGCTCGACGACGTCGTATTCGCCGCGCGCATGGAAGGCGGAGGCGGCGAGGATCAGGATCGACGCGTTGATCGTCAGCGCGAACATGAGCGCGAGCGTCGAGTCGATCGTCGCATAGCGGATCGCGTCGCGCTTGCCGGCTTCGTCCGTCGCATAGGCTCGGGTCTGCACGATGCCGGAATGCAGATAGAGATTATGCGGCATGACCGTCGCGCCGATGATGCCGAGCGCGAGATAGAGCATGTCCGGGTTGGTGACGAGCTCGGTGGTCGGGGCGAAACCGCGGATGACGCCGCCCCAGTCCGGGCTCGCCATCATGATCTGCACCAAGAATGAAGCGGCGATCACACCGAGCAGCGTGATGACCAGCGCCTCCACGAAGCGGAAGCCCTTCGCCTGCAGCCACAAGACGAGGAAGACGTCGAGCGAGGTGATGATGACGCCGATTTCGAGCGGAATGCCGAACAGCAGGTTCAGGCCGATCGCGGTGCCGATCACCTCTGCCAGGTCGGTGGCGCAGATGGCGATCTCGGCGAGGATCCACAGCACGAAGGCGACTGGGGCGGGATAGGCGTCGCGGCAGGCCTGGGCTAGATCGCGGCCGGTCGCGACGGCGAGCCGGGCCGCAAGCGCCTGCAGGATGATCGCCATGATGTTCGAGAGCAGCGCGACGAACAGCAGCGCATAGCCGAAGGACGAGCCGCCCGCGAGCGACGTCGCCCAGTTGCCGGGATCCATGTAGCCGACGGCGACGAGATAGCCCGGCCCGAGAAAGGCGGCTGCCTTGCGCCAGCCGGGTCCGGACGCCGCGACCGCGACCGAACCATGCACCTCCGACATCGAGGGGAGGCCGCGCGCTCGTCGCCAGCCCGTCGCCTCGCCCTGCTGCTCACTGTCCAGCACGCGCATGGTCCTATCCCAGATGAAAATGCGAACTATTCGCATTTAGGAATGCGCGTCGATGAATGTCAACGCGAAAGGCACGGCCTTCCGTGCCTGCGCTTTGGCCAGGCGCGGATCGCAGGCGCCGCGGGCCTCTGGCGGCGATTGTTCTGATTCGTGCAACGCTCGGACCGTCGCTCCCAACGTAGCGTCGTGCCACCGGGCGCTTGCGAATCACATAAGTGGTGGCTTATGTATTGCGCATGATGCTGCCCGATACGTTTCGCGCCCTCGCCGATCCGACCCGCCGCGCCGTCTTCGAGCGGCTCGCGACGGGCGAGATGAGCGTCAGCCAGCTCACGGCGCGTTTTGATGTCTCGCAGCCGGCCATCTCGCAGCATCTCGCGACGCTGAAGGCGGCGGGCCTGGTCACCGAGCGGCGCGAGGGCCGCTTCGCCTATTACCGGGCGGCGCCGGAAGGGCTGGCGCCACTCGCCGACTGGATCGACCGCTATCGCAGCTTCTGGCCGGAGCGGATCGATCGCCTCAAGGACATCCTGAAAGGACTGGACGATGAATGATCGTGAGCCGGCAAGGGAGACGAAGACCGTCGCACTCGTGCTCGAGACCGATCTCGATGCGCCGGCGGACCGGGTGTGGCGGGCGCTCACCGATGCATCCATCGTCTCGCAATGGCTGATGGCGGCGACGCCGGGCCCGGACGGCGTCCTGCGCCTCGCCGATCCCGCGCTCGGCGACGGCATCACCGCGGAGATCGTCGAGAGCAACCGGCCGCATCGTCTCGTCTGGCGCTGGCGGCACGAGGAGGGTGGCACGCGCCTCGACAGCACGGTGCGCTTCGAGCTCACGCCGATCGACGAGCGCCGTAGCCGGCTTCGGCTTGTGCATGACGGTTTCGTCGTCCCGGTCGAGCAGCCGGTCGATCGCGTCGTCACCATCGAGGAGGATGCCGTCGTGCTGCTGCCGCTCGCCACCCTTGTCGGGCGCCGCCGTATCCGCCGTCCCCGCCCGCAGGCGCGCCATCGCGGCGCCTGTCCGACCACCCTCCGCCTTGCCGCCTGAGGAGAGCGCCATGACCAGTTTCGTCCCGATGGTCGTCGAACAGTCGAGCCGCGGCGACCGCGCCTTCGATATCTATTCGCGGCTCCTGCGCGAGCGGATCGTCTTTCTCAACGGGCCGATCGACGACACGGTGTCGGCGCTCGTCTCGGCGCAGCTGCTGTTCCTCGAATCCGAGAGCCCGAGCCGCGAGATCGCGCTCTACATCAACTCGCCCGGCGGCTCGGTCACCAGCGCTTTCGCGATCTACGACACGATGCAGTTCATCGGCAGTCCGGTCTCGACGGTCTGCATGGGCACGGCCTGCTCGGCCGGTTCCTTCCTGCTGATGGCCGGGACGCCCGGCCGCCGCATCGCGCTGCCGAATTCCTCGATCATGGTGCATCAGCCGTCCGGCGGCTTCCAGGGCGTGGTCTCGGACATCGAGCGGCATGCCGCAAACATCACCCGCACCAAGCGGCGGCTGAATGCCCTCTATGCCAGGCATTGCGGACGCACGCTCGAGGAGGTCGAGCGCGCCCTCGACCGCGACACCTTCCTCGATGCCGAGGAAGCGAAGGCTTTCGGCCTCGTCGATCACGTCTACGAGACGCGGGCGGAAAGTCTGGCAGCCTGACGACCGGCGCACTATCCTCCGTCGCGACTGCCCATCCCGTCATCGCGAAGGAGCCCGCCATGGAAACCCGCCGCCTCGGGTCGTCAGACCTGTTCGTCTCCGTCCTCGGCCTCGGCTGCAACAATTTCGGCGGCCGCATCGACGCGGCAGAGTCGCGCCGCGTAATCGACGCCGCCCTCGACCATGGCGTCACCTTCCTCGATACCGCCGACATCTATGCCGACACGCGCTCGGAAACGATCATCGGCGAGGTCCTGGAAGGGCGATACGACAAGGTCGTGCTGGCGACGAAGTTCGGCAAGCCGATCGCCGGCAGTGCGGAGCCGCGGCGCGGTTCGCGCGGCTATATCCTGAAGGCGGCCGATGCGTCGCTGAAGCGGCTGCGCACGGAACGCATCGATCTCTATCAGATGCACGAGCCGGATCCGGAGACGCCGATCGAGGAGACGATCGGCGCGCTGGAGGAACTGGTCGCGGCGGGCAAGATCCGCTTCTACGGCGCCTCGAACTTCACTGCCGAGGGCCTGCGCGCCGCGAAGGCTGCGGCCAAGGCCGCGGGCGCGACAGGCTTCGTCTCCAGCCAGGACGAATACAGCCTCGTCGCGCGCGGCATCGAAGCGGAGCTTCTCCCCGAGATCGAGGCCGAAGGCCTGTCGCTCATCCCTTACTTCCCTCTGGCCGCCGGGCTGCTCACCGGCAAGTATCGCCGCGAGGATCGCCCGGAGGGCACCCGCTTCGCAGCCTGGACGGGTCTCGGCGACCGCTATCTCACGCAGCGAAACCGCGAGCTCGCGGCCGCGATCGAGGATTTCGCGTCCGTCAACGGCCGCTCGCTGCTCGACATCGCCTTTCTCTGGCTGCTGGCGCGACCCTCCGTCGCCTCGGTCATCGCCGGCGCGACGCGGCCCGAGCAGATCGCCGCCAACGCCGCCGCGGCGAGCGCCGCGTCCCTCACGCGCGCGGAACTCGAGACGATCGAGGATCTGGCGGAGGTCGCCTGACGGCTACAACTCGATTTCCGGTGCCGTGGGACAGGTCGAAGGCTTCGTGCGGTCCCAGCCGCGCGAGGTCCAGTCCTTCTGCGGCACCGGCGGACCGTCCCTGTCCTCGGGCGCGGTGAAGGTGAAGCAGTTGGCGCCGTCGCGCTCGACGAAGAAGCAGGCGCCCTCGGCTCCCTCGTAGAAGGTGCAGAACCGCCCGTCTTCCACCGTCCACTCGCCGCTGTCGGCGCCGGTCTGGCCGTGATAGCGGATCGAGCCGTCCTCGTTGTAGGTCTCGCTGAAGAACTCGCCGTCGCGATAGATTCCGTCGAGCGTCATGCCGCGGAAGGTCGGGGCGATTTCGGCCTCGCCGAGCTTCTCGCCGGCCAATGCGGCAGGGGAAGCGGCGAGCAAGGCGACCAGCGCGAGGATCCGGAACGGGCGATGCAAGGAAACCTCCCAGCGGCGAACCTTCGGCTCGCTGTTGACTCCGGCGCCGATTTGGCGTCACAAGCAGCGCAATCTCAATCGGGCTTGCCGATGGCCGCGCCTCTTCGTGCCAGTGCGATCCTAACGGGCCGGGTGGCTGCCGTCACCGGGGCGCGCCCGCACGCGCCCGCGCGCCCGAAAACCGTCACCACCACCCCGAAAACCGCGACGACCGGCTGATCGTCCCTCCCGTGCCCCATCGTCTCTCCCTTGGGGTCCGAGGGGGAGATGAGCCGGCCGACGACTTCCCGCAGCGGGAAGCGTCCGGCGGCGCGGGAGAGCGACGCGAACGAAGGAATGAGGATCACCATGGGTTACAAGGTCGCCATCGTCGGTGCCACGGGCAATGTGGGCCGCGAGATGCTGAACATTCTGGACGAGCGGGGCTTTCCGGCCGACGAGGTCGTGGCGCTCGCCTCGCGCCGCAGCCAGGGCACCGAGGTCTCGTTCGGCGATCGGACGCTCAAGGTCAAGCCGCTCGACCAGTACGATTTCTCCGATACCGATATCTGCCTGATGTCGGCGGGCGGCACGGTGTCGAAGGAATGGTCGCCGAAGATCGGGGCCGCCGGCTGCGTCGTGATCGACAACTCCTCGGCCTGGCGCTACGACGCCGAGGTGCCGCTGATCGTGCCGGAAGTGAACGCTGACGCGATCAAGGGCTTCACCAAGAAGAACATCATCGCCAACCCGAACTGCTCGACGGCGCAGCTCGTGGTGGCGCTGAAGCCGCTGCACGACGTCGCGACGATCAAGCGCGTCGTGGTCTCGACCTATCAGTCGGTCTCCGGTGCCGGCAAGGAAGCCATGGACGAACTCTTCACGCAGACCCGCGCGGTCTTCGTGAACGATCCGATCGTCATGGAGAAGTTCACCAAGCGCATCGCCTTCAACCTCATTCCTCACATCGACGTCTTCATGGAGGACGGCTACACGAAGGAAGAATGGAAGGTGATGGCCGAGACCAAGAAGATCCTCGACCCGAAGATCAAGCTGACCTGCACCGCCGTGCGCGTGCCGGTGTTCATCTCGCATTCGGAATCGGTCAACATCGAGTTCGAGAAGCCGATCACCGCGGACGAGGCGCGCGACATCCTGCGCGAGGCGCCGGGCTGCCTGGTCATCGATAATCCGGAAGAGAACCAGTACATCACGCCCTATGAGGCGACCGGCGAGGACGCGACCTACATCTCCCGCATCCGCGAGGACGCTACGGTCGAGAACGGCCTCAATCTCTGGGTCGTCTCGGACAATCTGCGCAAGGGCGCGGCGCTGAACGCCGTCCAGATCGCCGAGGTGCTGGTCAACCGCAAGCTGATCCAGCCGCGCAAGCAGGCCGCCTGAGGATCGGGCGGTAACACCTCGGGCGGTAAAGCCTGAGAACCACGCAGCGTCATGCCCGGGCCTGTCCCGGGCATCTACGTTTCTGGCGGTGAGGCGTGTCGCCGGGGCAGGTCGCGGATGGCCGCAGCGCATGCGGCCATGACGGAGGCCCGGCAGCCGGCGCCTAGCCCTTCGCGACCTCGAAGCGGCCGGTCGCCTGGTCGAGAATGTGCAGTTCGCCCGTCGAGATGTCGAACCAGGCGCCGTGCAGCTCGATCTCGCCGATCTCCTCGAGATTGCGGATCGAGGGGAAGGTGCGGAGGTTCTCGATGCCCTGCCGGATCGAGGCGAACTCGAGCGCCCGCTGCCGACCGGCGGCATCCTCCGGGCTCTCGCAGACGAGCTGTTCGGCCGGGGCGACCAGACTGATCCACTTGCCGATGAAAGCGCTCGGCTCCTCGGGCGCATTCGGTCCCGCATCGCGCGAGGCGATATAGGCCTGCACGCCGCCGCAGCGGCCATGGCCCATCACCAGGATGTAGCGGACCTTGAGGCCCATCACGCCGAACTCGATCGCCGCCGAGGTGCCGTGATATTCGCCATCGGGATCGTAGGGCGGCACGAGATTGGCGACGTTGCGGATGACGAAGAGTTCGCCCGGCGCGGCGTCGAAGATCGTTTCCGGCGCGGCGCGACTGTCGCAGCAGCCGATGATCATGGTGCGCGGACGCTGGCCCGTCTCGGCGAGGATGCGATAGCGCGCGCTTTCCTGTGGCAGTCGCTGGTCGCGGAAGGCGGTATAGCCCCGCAGGAGGCGGCTGGGGAACGCGGGCGTCTCAGTCATCGTCGACCTCGCTGGTGAATATCGCATCATGCAGTGCAGCAAAACGAGGGCCAAATGCAAGCCGGCTCGATGACGCCCCCGTCGATCGCCTGCGACATTCCTGCCACCGGGAACCGTCATTTCGCCGATGCTGCGATGCGGGCACGCCCGTCGGAGGGCGGCCATGCTATGGCGTTGGCAAGAGGCACGACATCGGGGGATATCGATGCACGACTTAGGTTTCAGGCCGCTGGCGCTTCTGGCCGGACTCGCAGCCGGTATCTCGACCATTTCTGCCCAGGCGGCCGACGTGACACCGCCTGAGCCGGTGGTTGCGGCTCCGGTCGCCAAGCAGGACTGGCGCTTCCAGGCGACGATCTATGGCTGGCTTTCCGGCGTCTCCGGCGATGTGGGCGTGCGGGGCATCGGACCGGTCGACATTCACGTCTCGCCGGGGCAGGCCTTGAGCGATCTCGACGGCGCGCTGATGGGCTCGTTCGGCGGCTTCAGCGATCAGTTCATGTTCCTGACCGATTTCATGCTCACCCAGGTGAGCAGCAATGGCCAGATTCGCGACAGCGCCTTCAGCTACGACTATTCGCAGACGCAGATCACGGTGCAGGGCCTCGTCGGCTACATGCTGCCGCTCGGCATGCCGCAGCTGCAGCTCGCCCCGACCGTCGGCTTCCGCTACCAGAATCTTTCCGCCGATCTCGGCGTCAGCCCGGCCTTCCTGCCCGTCACCTTCAGCGACGCGGGAACGGTGCAGTGGATCGATCCCACGATCGGCCTCTACGGCCACTACGATTTCAACGATCGCTGGTTCGTGACGGCGCTCGGCGATGTCGGCGGCTTCGGGGTCGGCTCGAACTTCACCTGGCAGGCCTTCGGCGCCGTCGGCTATAACTGGTCGAAGACTATCTCGACCTCGATCGGCTATCGCGCCATCTACGAAGACTACGAGAGCGGCGGCTTCGTCTACGACACGACGCAGCAGGGCGCCTTCGTCGGCCTCGGCATCCACTGGTAGGCTCGAGGCCGCTCAGCCCTCGCCGGGCGAGATGCTCGGCGGGTCGCTCGCCGGAAAGCTCTCCTCCAGCGCCTCGTCGAGTCGCTCGTCCAGCTCAGCGGGCGTCTCGCCATGAGCGGGACCGGTGACGATCTCGGTGACGATGTCGGCGCCCTGCTTCAGGGTCAGCGTCACCGGCGTCTTCTCGGCGATCTCGGCAAGTCGCTTGCGCTGATCGTCCGAAAGCTCCGCCTCGAAGCCGAGCTGGCGGGTGATGCGCGAGCGGCCATCGATGCGGGCATGGGTGAGCTCGGCACGGATCTCGCCGAGATGCCATCCCTTGCGCTCGGCATACATGCGCAGCGTGATGACCGTGCAGGCCGCGAGGGCACCGAGCAGCAGGTCATAGGGGGCCGGCCCATGGCCGAGGCCTCCGCGCGCCGGCGGCTCGTCGGCGGCAAGCCGGTGCGGCCCGGCCTCGATCGAGACAGCGTAGTTGGTGGTCTCGAGGACCGCCTTGACCGTCGCCATGCCGCTCTCCTTTTCTGCCGTGGCATCCGACCATAGACCAGCGGCGCGGCGAGGGCGACAGCTACCAGTCGAGCTTCAGGCCGAGATTGCCGGACCAGGCGCTGGCGCCGCCGGAGAAGGCCGCGGCATAGCTGGCCTCGCCATAAAGAGCGGCGGCGGCGGTCATCTGCAGCGTCGCGCCGAGGCCGAGTTCGCCGAGCAGCGGCGCCGAATCCTGGTCGAGTGCCGTGCCGCCGACCGAGACGGCATAACTGCCGCCGAAGGCATAGGCGAGATTGGCGAGGAGATAGGCGTTGAGACGCATTGCGTCATCCGGCCCGCTGCCGAGGAAGCCGGAGTGTTCCGCCCGGATGCCCGTCCGTCCGACGAAGCCGCTCGCCGAGATGCCGTCGACCAGTGTGCCGTCGCGATCGGTGAAGCCACCGGCGCTGGTCGCGATATAGGCGAGCTGCGTCTGGGGCACGATGGCGAAGCCCTTGGCGACCTCGATCCACTTGCCGACCTCGACGCTGATCGCGCCGCCGACGGCGCTGGTCGAGGCGAGCGAGCCTGCATCGTTGACGCCGAAATCGGTGTCGTACCAGGTGATCTGCCCGACCGTGTCGACATAGACGCCGTCGAGATCGCCGCCCGACCCGGTCCAGGTCAGATTGCCGCCGATGCCGAAGGCGCCGGTATCGACCGAGCCAGAACCCACAACGCCATGCGTCGTCGCCGAAACGTCGGCGGTCGAGCGGCCGAATGTCGCCATCACGCCGGCCTTGAGTTCGCCGGGCGCGGCCAGTTGCAGGGGAAGCTCGGCCTCGACGCCCGTCTGCCCGAAGCCGAGCGACTGGTCGAAGGGCATTCCGCCGGCCGGGCTCGCGGTGCCGCCGCGGCCGAAGCCGCGCACCCAGGCATCGCCGACCGTGACGCCGGCGGCGCCATAGCTCCAGATGCCCGTGCGCTGGCGATAGGTACCGATGCTGGCGATGCCGAAATTGACGAGCGTGGCGGGCCAGGCGGCGTAGGTCTGCGCAGCGAGCGAGAGATCGCTGCGGAGGTACCAGTTGCCGTCATCCGCGTCCGCTCCGACGCCGCCCTGGTAGAGCCTGTAGTCCCAGGCGCCGGCGACGATCCGGTTGCCGGAGAAGGCGCCGGCCGGCGATGCGCCGCCGATGGCGATCACCTCGATTCCGTCCCCGGTCGTGCGCGCGCCGGTGCCGCCGAGATTGGTGACGGAGACGCTGGTCGTGCCCGAAACGTCGCCCTCGACCACCAGCTTGTCGGCCGGGGAAGCGTCGTTGCCGAGCTTGGCACCCAGCACGAGCGTGCCGCCGCTTGCCGAATAGTCGCCGGTTACCGTCAGTTCCGCGCCGGCGGTGTTGCCGAGGGTCGAGACCGTGCCTGCATTGGCGATCGAGGGGACGGTCTGGTCGGTGCCGGCGAGCGCCAGCGTTCCGCCGGTGGCGACGGTGACCGCGGAGGCGGCGCTCAGCACATCCGCGGCACCAGCCTGGAGCGTGCCGGCCTCGATCGTGGTGGCGCCGGTATAGGTGTTCTCGGCGGCGAGGATGGTGGTGCCGCTGCCGGTCTGCTGTACCGATGCCGTGCCGGTGATCGCAGGAGTGAAAGTGTAGCCGAGATCGGTATGGTCGAAGATCACCGTCGCCGTGCCGCCGCCGCCTGTGACCGCGCTCGCCGTCACCGACCCCGAGCCGGCGCCATCGCCAATCTGCAGCACGCCGGAACTGCCCGCTTCCGAGGCGAGCGTGATGGCGCCGGCCGTGTTCAGCGTTCCGCCCGCAGTGACCAGAACCGAGCCGTCGCCAGCTTGGCCGACGACGACATCGCCGTTCGCAGACCAGACCGAGCCGTCGCCGTCGATGGACACGGAGCCGGACGAACCGGCCGCCGTGCCGATCGTGGCCGCGCCGCTGGTGACCTTGCCTGCGGCCGTGACCTGCAGCGAGCCGCTGCCGCCGGCGCCGACGGCGAGGTCGCCATCCGCTGTCCAGACCGAGCCGCCGCCATCGACCAGGACCGAGCCGGATGAGCCAGGCGCCGCGCCGATCGTGGCCGATCCGCTTTCCAGCGTGCCGGCCGCCGTCACCTGAAGCGTGCCGATGCCGGCGCCGCCGATGGTCAGCGCGCCCGCCGCCCAGTCCGAGCCGCTGCCGGTCACCGTCGCAGCGCCGATACTTCCGGCCGAGGCGCCGATGACGGCGTCGCCACTCGTCATCGTTCCCGAAGAGGTGACGGTGAGCGCGCCGTCGCCGGCGTCGCCGATCGTGCCATCGCCGTCGATGGCGAGCATGGAGCCGAGATTGCTGACGACCAGCGTGCCGATGCCGCTTTCCGCGCTGCCGACCGAAAGGCTGCCCGCCGAGACGGTGCCGCCATTCACCAGCGTCAGTGTGCCTTGGCCGGCCCCGCCGACCATGAGGCTCGTCCCTGCCGCGAGCGCCGAGCCGTTGTCCGTGACGAGTACCGTCCCGCCGCCCGTCGCATCGGCGCCGATGACCATCGAGCCCGCATTCACGGTGGCACCGAGCGAGATCGTCAGGTCGCCCGTCCCCGATCCGCCGATCGTCGCCGCGCCATTCGCGGTGAGATCGGATCCTTCGCCGGTCACCACGATGCTGCCGTTGCCGCCTCCGCCAGACCCGGCTGCGAGCGTTCCGGCGGCGACGGCCGCCGATCCCGACACGGTGAGGTCGCCGGTCCCGTCGGCACCGATCGTCAGGGCGTCCAAGGTGATTGCCACCGATCCTGCGCCGTCGACCGCAAGCGTTCCCGTCGAGCCGGCCTCGCTCCCGACTATGGTCTGCGCAGTCTGCATGAAGGCGCCCGCCTGGACCGTGGCGCTGCCTGCGCCTTCCGCGCCGATCGCCATCGTCTGGGCGCCGACGGAGGAATTGGCGCCGGTCACGAGAAGCGTGCCAGAGCCGGATGCTTCGTCGCCGAGCGTCATCGTCGGCGCCGTGGCACGGCCGCCGCCCTCGACCACAAGATCGCCGTCGCCCGAGGCGCCGAGAACGAGGCCGCCCGAGCCCGAGGCCGACAGCAGCGAATCCGACCCGGTGACCTTGGCCGAGCCGCTGCCGCCGTCGGTTGCGCCGAGCGTGATGGTCGATGCCGACGCGGTGCCGCCCGCCTCGACGGTGAGTTCGCCCGAGCCGGACGAGCCGAGCGTCAGTTCGCCCGTTGCCGCGAGGCCGGAGCCTGTGCCGGTCACCTTGATCGCCGCGTTTCCGGAGGATTCGAGCCCCGCGATCGCGCTGTCCGTCTTGACGGTGCCCCCGGCCTCGACGGTGAGACCCGCGCTGCCGGAGCGCCCGAGCGTCAGTGCGCCCGACGTGTTCCAGAGCGAACCGGAGCCGGTCACGGTCGCCGTGCCGGAGCCGCCCGCCGCCGCGCCGACAACGGACCCGGCATCGGTGAGCACGCCGCCGCTCGAGACGCGCAGCGTGGCCGTTCCGGCATTGCCGACGACGAGGGTGTTGTCGACGGTGACGATCGATCCGTCGCCATCGATCGAGAGACTGCCGGCCGATCCGGCCTGGTTGGCGATGACGGTCGTTGAACCGGCCGCGCTTCCCGTCGCGACGGTGGCCCCCATGTCGACGATCATGCGGCCGGAACTGCCCGCCGCGTGGCCGATGACGAGACCGCCGGCATTGGTCCATTTCGAACCGAGTCGGGTGACGGTGAGCGTGCCGGCGCCGCTGCCGCCGACAATGCTCGGCGTCGCCGAGGTCGTGGTCAGTGTCCCGCCGGAGGTGACCGCGATGCTGCCCGACGATCCCGAGGCGCCGCCGATGGTGAGGCCGGCGGCCGCGGCGCCGGGAAAGGTCACCTGCGCCTCGCCGCCATTGTCGACGCGCGCCGAAGAGGCCGCGGTGGGCTCGCCGGCCGGCGACCAGTTCGACGGCGTCGTCCAGTTGCCGTTGCCGGGAAGGACCCAGATCGATTCGCCGAGGGCCGGGGAGGCGGCGAGCACAAGCCCGGCCGGCAGCGCACCCATTGCCGCCGCGCTCCAGATCGTTCCGCCGCGCCGCGCCGATCTCCGCACAGGCCAACCTCTTCCGCCATATGGCCATGGCGCAGGGGTCGCCGCGCCTCAGCCGACCTTACGGCGAGGCGCGTTAAGGCAGGGTTAACCATAGCGGAGCCGCAACGGCTCCACCGGTCGAGACTTCGCGTCAGGCCTTGCGCTCGGTCTCGGAGGGTTTGGGCGCGCCGCCGAGCGGAATGGTGAGGCCGCCATCGGCGACATAGACCGCGCCGGTGACGAACGAAGCGCGGTCGGAGGCGAGGAAGGCGACAACTTCCGCGATCTCGCGCGCAGCGGCGCGGCGGCCGAGCGGGTGCATGCCGTCGATGATGGCGGAAAGCGCCGCCGGATCGTCGGCCATGGTGATGGTCTTGCGCAGCATCGGCGTGTCGACGGAGCCCGGCGCCACGGCATTGACGCGGATGCCCTCATGCGCATGGTCGACGGCGGCCGCGCGCGTGAGGCCGATCAGTGCGTGCTTGGCGGCGGTGTAGGCGACGACATTCGCCTGCGAGGCGAGGCCCTGCACCGAGGCCATGTTGACGATCGCGCCGCGGGTTTCGCGCAGCAGCGGGATCGCGAGGCCCGAGAGGCGGAAGATCGCCTTCAGGTTGACGTCGAAGACCTCGTCCCAGAGCGCGTCGGTCGTCGTCTCCAGCGTGCCGTAGCGCTGGATGCCGGCATTGTTGGAAAGGACATCGAGCCGGCCGAACCGCTCCTTCACGCGGGCGATCGCCGCCTCCAGCGTGGCGCGGTCGGCCAGATCGCCCGCCACCGCCTCGCCGCCGGTCCGCCCCGCGATCTCGGCGAGCGCCCCGGCGTCGCGGTCCACCAGAACGAGCTTCGCGCCCCGTTCGGCAAGAAGCTCCGCCACGGCCGCACCGATACCCATCGCGGCCCCGGTGACGAGCGCCACCTTGCCGTCGAACTCCTGCGTCATGTCCATTCCTCCCGGATCGTTCAGATCGCGGCCGCGATGCCGTTGCGGCGCGACATCATTTCGAGCGGCACGAGCACGGCGCGCAGATGCGTCCGCATCGCCGCCGCGGCCGCCACGGCGTCCTGCGCGCCGAGCGCCTCGCGGATCAGGCGGTGCTCGGCCACGATGTAGTCCGCGCTGCGCGGCCAATCGACCGAGAGGTAGCGCAGGCGGTTCAGGTGAAGCTTCACGTCTTCCAGCTCGTCCGCGGCCGCCAGGCAGTCGGCGATCTCGAAGATGGCGCGGTGGAAGGCCTCGTCGAGTTCGTAGAGCCGGCGCGTGTCGCCGCGCGTCGCGGCCCGCGCCTGGTCCTCGATGATCGCGTCGATGGCGGAGAGCGCGGCCGGCGTCATGCGCGCGGCGGCGCGGCTGACGACCTCGACCTCGACCGCCTCGCGGATCAGCTGGGCGGCGCGCACCTTGGAAAGACGGATCGGCGCCACGCGGGTGCCGCTCTGGGGATAGATGTCGACGAGGCCGAGATCGGCGAGGCGGAGCAGCGCCTCGCGAACCGGCGTGCGCGAAACGCCGATGCGCTCGGCGATCTGGCCCTCCCGGATCGGCTCGAGCGGTTTCAGTTGGTTGAGCACGATCTCGCCGCGCAGCAGCTCGAAGACGCCCTGGGCCGTCGAGCGCGTTTTCACCGGCATCGGGCCGTCGTCGAACACCGCCGATTCTCCATCATGGCGCGGTCGCCACGACCGCTTTGCCGGCATCCATCCACAAAGCGCGGGCAAGAGCAACCCGGCCACGCCAGTGCGCATAGATCCAATTACTAGTATATTAATCCATCAATCAAGCGTGCAGCCTGCCCGGAAAGGCTGCGTAGGGACGAGTTTTGGCACTTAAGAAAACTATTTGCATAAGTGCGCGAGAGCGGTAATGTCCTCGCAAGCCGGCCGCAGAGCCGGGCAAACCGGTGGAGACGGGAATGACGGTGACGCTGCGCGGGCTCGCCTGGGATCACAGGCGCTGCTGGGGGCCGCTCGATGCGAGCATCGCGCCCTATGGCGCCGCGCATCCGGGCGTCTCGATCCAGTGGGATCGCCGCAGCCTCTACGAGTTCGGCGAGGGCCGCCTCGAAGACGTGCTCCGCCAGTATGACCTCATCGTCTTCGACCATCCCTTTATCGGCGACATTGCCCGCGGCCGGCTCATGGTTCCCTTCGACGACCGGCTCGACGATGCCGCGCGCGCCCGCTTCGCGGCGGATTCGGTCGGCGGGTCCTGGAGATCCTATGAATATGACGGCGCGCAGTGGGCGCTGCCGATCGATGCCGCGGCGCAGGTTGCGTCCTGCCGCCCCGACCTACTCGCCCGCTATGCCGAGACGATGCCGAAAAGCCATGCCGAGGCTCTCGATCTCGGCCGGCGGCTCCGTGCGGACGGATGCTGGATCGGTCTCCCCTTCGTGCCCACCGACGCGATGTGCCTCGTCATGACGCTCGCGGCAGGTCGCGGTGATGCCGTCGGGATGGATGGTCGCTTTCTCGACCGCGATGCGGTCGAGGCCATCATCGACGAGCTGCGCGCGCTGGCGGCTCTGGCCCATCCCGCCTCGGCGGACTGGAATCCGATCCGCTGCTACGACCACATGGTCGGGCATGACGACGTCGTCTACACGCCTTATGCGTTCGGCTATGTGAATTACTCCGCGCCCGCTTCCGGGCCGCGCCTTCGCTTCGGCAACATCCCGGCCGAAGGCGCCAGGGGATCGCTGCTCGGCGGCGCCGGTATCGGTGTCTCGGCCTTTTCTGCCCATCCTGCGGCCGCGGCCGACTACGCGCTGTTCCTCTGCGCGCCGGACTACCAGCGCGGCGATTATGTGCGGTTCGGCGGCCAGCCGGGATCGCTCGCCGCCTGGCGCGATGCCGAGGCCAACCGGATCACCGGCAATTTCTTCGCCGACACGCTGGAAACGCTCGCCGGTTCCTATCTCCGTCCGACCCATCCGGGGTTCATCGGCTTCTTCCGCGAGGCGACGCACTCCGCCGCCGACGCCATCGCCGGTCGGCTTCCGGCGCGGGCGCTGGCGGACCGCCTCGACACGCTCTATGCCGCCTCGCTGCCGGAGATGACGGCATGAGCGAGACGGAGCGGGCGATGACGCTGGACGAGGACGAGGGTGCGGATGCCGGGTCGCGGCGTGACTACAAGGTGCCGGCGGCCGAGAAGGCGCTGGACATTCTCGAATTCATGGCGGCCCGCAACGAGGACGTCACGCAGACCGAGCTGTCGCTGGGCCTCGGCCGGTCGATCCACGAGATCTACCGCGTCATCCAGCTTCTGGAGGGGCGCGGCTATCTCGTCCGCACCAAGGCCGACCGCTACCGCCTGTCGCTGAAGCTGTTCGAGCTGGCGCATATGCATCCGCCGGTGAACCGGCTCGTCGACAGCGCGCTGCCGGTCATGCGCGAGCTCGTCGGCAACACCGACCAGAGCTGCCATCTCGTCGTGCTGCGCGAAGCGACGGTGCTCATCGTGCTGCAGGTCGAGTCGCCGCTGCCCATGCGCTATTCCGTGGCTCTCGGTTCGCATTTCCCCGTGCTCGAGACGAGTTCCGGCGCCGTGCTGCTCGCGGCGCTGCCGCCGGCCGAGCGCGAGGCGCTGGTACGGCGCATCCTCGCCAGCGGCGAGGCCGGTGCGACACGGCCGGAGATTGATGCGCGGCTCGCCGCGATCGCCGAACTCGGCTACGAGATGCGCGCCTCGCTCGCTGTCGACGGCTGCACCAACATTTCGCTGCCGGTGCGCGACCATATGGGTGCGACCGTCGCAGCCCTCACCGTTCCCTATCTGCCGCAGAAGCGCGCCCGCTTCAGCCGCGAAAGCGTGCTGGAGACGACCCGCGCCGCGGCGAGCGAGATCTCGCGCGCGCTGGGCGCGCCCGAGCAGGCCGGCAGGAACAGGGCCATCCGGCTCCCCGCCGCACAAGAGCAGAAACGCTAAGACGCCCGCAAAGGGCGGTTCGCTGACAAGGGAGGAAAGCGACATGAAGAAGATGCTGATGGGACTGCTCGCCGGATCCGCCATCGCGGTGCTGGCGGTGGGCTCGGCCTATGCCGAGGGCGCGCCGAAGAAGATCGGCTACGTCGTCAACTACGCGACGCACGAGTGGTACCAGAACGTCATCAAGGGCATGAAGGACCGCGGCGCCCAGCTCGGCATCACGGTCGAGGTCAAGGACGCCAATCTCGACGCCGCGAAGCAGATCGCCGCCGCCGAGGACTTCATGTCCCAGGGCGTGGACGTCCTGATCATCACGCCGGTCAACGAGGACGCCGTCGCTCCGCTGCTGCGCCGTGCCAAGCAGGAAGGCATGCCCATCGTGCTCGAGGGCAACCCGGTCAAGGGCATGACGACGCTGGTCGCCATCTGCGACTACGACACCGGCTATCACGCGGGCGTCGAGGCCGGCAAATATGCCAAGGAGAAGCTCGGCGGCACGGCGAAGGTCATGAATGTCGGCCTGCCGCTGCTGTCGGCCACGGTGTTGCGCTCCAAGGGCTTCATGGACGGCCTGAAGACCGAGATCCCGGGCGCAACGCTGGTGCATGATCTCGACGGCGGCGGCAATCCGGACCGCTCCTTCGAGGTGTCGGCTGCCGCGCTCGCGCAGAACGGCGACGTCAACATCATCTACGGCATCAACGACAGTTCCTCGCTCGGCGGTCTCCAGGCCTGGAAGGCGGCCGGCAAGTCGCAGGACGGCCTGCTCGTGGTCGGCACGGGCGGCGAGGGTCTCGCCTTCATCAATGCGATCGAGAAGGAGCCGTCCTACCGGATCGAGGCGGCGATGTTCCCGGAGAAGGTCGGCTTCACGGCGGTCGACGCGGCCGTCAAGCTCTACAACAAGGAAGAGGTCCCGACCTGGATCGTCAGCCCGACGACGCCGATGGTCGGCGAGGACTGGCAGAAATACTACTCGGTCGACGGCACGACGCGCACCATCAAGTGGGACGCCGTCAACGCCGTGAAGGCGCCCGACAAGTGCATGCAGACGGCGGCTGACCTCAAGAAGTAAGCCGCTTGCGCCTGGCCGGGGCGGTCCGCCGTCCCGGTCTCTTTTTCCATGAAGGCGCCGGCGAGTCCTCCTCGGCAACGCGCGACGGACCGACGGCGAGACGCCAATGCGGAACCACCGACCATGACCAGCGAGACACTGCCCGCAAGGCGACCGGGGCTTCTCGTCGGCGCGCTCGCCGACAAGAGCCAGGTCGTGCTGATCGGCCTGCTCGTGATCCTCTGCATCGCCATCTCGGTCGCGGCGCCGCAGTTCTATTCCGTCGACAACACGATCGCGATCCTGCGCCAGTGCGCGCTGGTGCTGATCGTCGCCGTCGGCATGACCATGCTGCTTGTCGCCGGCGAGGTGGACCTCTCGGTCGGAGCCTCGCTCGCCTTCACCGGCTGCGTCGCCATGGACGTCACCAACCGCACCAACAGCGTCACGCTCGGCGCGCTGGCCGCGCTCGCCTTCGCCGCAGCGGTCGGCCTCTTCAACGGGCTGGTCGTGACCCGGCTCAGGATCAATTCGCTCATCGCCACCATCGCCACGATGATGATCCTGCAGGGCAGCGTCTATCTCTACACGCGCGAGGCGGTGCAGAACAAACACCAGCTCGACGCCTTCACCGCGATCGGCGCCGGCTATGTCGGGCCGATCCCGATCCCGGTGATCCTCGCCGCCGCCATCTTCGTCCTCGGCTATGTCGCGCTGCGCTTCACGCTGTTCGGCCGCTATCTCTACGCTGTCGGCGCCAACCAGAAGGCGGCGCGCCTCTCGGGCCTCCGCGCCGAGCGGCTCAAGGTCATCGCCTTCGTGATCACCGGCCTTTGCGTCGGCGTCGCCGGCCTCGTGCTCTGCTCGCTGATGAATGCCGGCCAGCCGACCGCCGGCCGCGGCTTCGAACTGACCGTCATCGCCGCAGTCATTCTCGGCGGCACCTCGCTCGCCGGCGGCCGCGGCACGCTGGTGGGCACGCTGCTCGGCGTGCTGCTGCTCAAGGTCAACGACAACGGCATCATCATCCTGAGGTGGAACCAGGACCTGCAGATGGTCGTGCCGGGCATCGTCATCGTCCTCGCCACCTGGCTCGACATCATCCGGAGGAAGGCCGATGCGCGCTGAACCGATGGAGATCGCGCGGGAGGCGGCCGTGCCGGCGCTGGAGATGCGCGGCATCGGCAAGCGCTTTCCCGGCGTCATCGCTCTCGACGGCGTCGATCTCACGCTCGCGCCCGGCAAGGTGCATGCGCTGATGGGAGAGAATGGCGCCGGCAAGTCGACGCTCATCAAGATCCTCGCCGGCGTCTATGGCAAGGATACGGGAACGATCCGCGTCGGCGGCCGCGAGACCGAGTTCCGCTCGCCCCGCGATGCGCTCCGCCAGGGCATCAAGGTCGTCTTCCAGGAGATCGCGCTGATCTCCGAATTCACGGTCGCCGAGAACATCTTTCTCGAGGAATATCCCCGCATCGCCGGCGGATCGATCGACTGGAAGCGAATCCGCGCCGAGGCGGCGGCGCTCTTCCGGCGCATCGGCTTCGACGTCGATCCCGCCGCAAAGACCGGCGACCTGCCGGTCAGCCAGCAACAGATGGTCGAGATCGCCCGCGCGCTGGCGCATGAGGCCCGCATCGTCGTCATGGACGAGCCGACCTCGTCGCTGACGCCGAAGGAGGTCGAGCTCCTCTTCGTCGTGATCCGCCGCCTGACCGCGCTCGGCATCGCCGTCGTCTATGTCAGCCACAAGCTGGACGAGGTTTTCGAAATCGCCGACGAGGTGACGGTGCTGCGCGACGGGCGGCACATCTCGACCAGGCCGATCGGCGACCACACTCATGACAGCCTGATCCACGACATGATCGGGCGCCGCATCGACAATCTCTTTCCGCGCGTGAGGCGCCAGCAGCCGGGCCGCGCGGTGCTCACGGTCGAGAACCTGTCCACCGACGCCAAGCTCAAGGGCATCAGCTTCGAGGCGCGGGCCGGCGAGGTGCTCGGATTCTTCGGCCTGATGGGCGCCGGGCGCACCGAACTCGCCAAGGCGATCGTCGGTTACGACCCGATCCGCACCGGCACGATCCGCATCGACGGCGCGCTGCTCGCCCCGCATGACACGCGCCGCGCTGTCGGGCTCGGCATCGGCCTCCTCACCGAGGATCGCAAGACGGAGGGGCTGATGCTGGAGCTCCCCGTGCTCCAGAACATGAGCCTAGCCTCGCTCTCGGCCTTCGCGAAGGCCGGCTTCGTCGACGAGGGGCGCGAGCGCAGCGCCGTGCAGAGCTTCGTCGACCGCTTCCGCGTCAAGACGCCGGGCCTCGGCCAGGCGATCAAGAATCTCTCGGGCGGCAACCAGCAGAAGGTGCTGCTCGCCCGCTGGCTGATGCGCGGCCTGAAAGTCATCGTCGTCGACGAGCCGACCCGCGGCATCGATGTCGGCGCCAAGTCGGAGATCTTCGCGCTCATCGACCAGCTCGCCGGCGAAGGTCTCGCCGTCATCATGATGACCTCGGAAATGCCGGAACTGCTCGGCCTTTCCGACCGCATCGCCGTGATGGCGGAGGGCCGCATCACCGCCGTCATGCCCCGCGATGCCGCGACGCAGGAGACCATTCTCAATGCCGCAATCGCCTAGCCTCGCCGCCTCCGCGTCGACCCCGCCGCTGCTGCGTCTCCTTGTCGGCCGCAGCGAGTTCGCGCTGCTCGTGGCGCTCATTGTCATCATCGCCTTCTTCTCGCTCGCCTCCGGCACGTTCCTCACCGTGCGCAACATGACGAACGTGCTCGGCCAGGCGTCGTTGGCGCTGACCGCCGGCATCGGTGTCGCGATCGTCTTCATCTCCGGCGAGGTCGACGTCTCGGTCGGATCGCTCGTCGCGGCCGTCGCCATTCCGCTCGTCACGATCATGAACATGACGGAATCGCTGGCGCTCGGCGTGTGCGGCGCGTTGGCGCTCGGCCTCGTGGTCGGGGCCGTCAACGGCTATCTCTCGGCCTATGCCGGCATCAACTCGCTGATCGTGACGCTCGGCACGCTCTTCATCCTGCGCGGCGGCGTCTATCTCTATACGGGGCAGACGGCGATCCCCGACGACGCGATGCTGGAGAGCTTCTTCCAGATCGGCAACGGCCGCATCCTCGACGTGCTGCCGATCCCGGCCGCCATTGCTTTCGTCCTCCTGCTCGTCTTCGCCTATGTCCTCCGCCATCGCCCGTTCGGCCGCCAGGTCTATGCGGTCGGCGGCAATCCCGAGGTGGCGCGGCTCGCCGGCTATAATGTTCGCCGCATCAAGTTCACCTGCTTCCTGATCAGCGCGCTGCTCGCCACCGTCGCGGGCATCCTGCTCGCCTCGCGGCTCGGTTCGGCGGTGCATGTCGCCGGCCTCGGCTTCGAATTTCAGGTGGTGGCGGCGGTCGTGCTCGGCGGCGTCAGCCTCTCGGGCGGCGTCGGCAGCCTGTTCGGCATGGCGCTCGGCGTGCTGATCCTCTCCTTCCTGTCCAACGGGCTCGGCATGCTCGACCTCGCCACCGAATGGCAGCTGGTCATCACGGGCTTCATCATCATCGCCGCCGTCGGCTTCGACGAAGTCAAGCGGCAGAGGCACTGAGGGGAGACGCGCTCATGACAGACAGGACCGGACGTCTCGAAGGCAAGGTCGCCGTCGTCACCGGAGCGGCCGACGGCATCGGCCATGCGATCGCCCGCGCCATGGCGGCAGAGGGTGCGCATGTCGTGATGGGCGACATAGACGACGCCAAGGGCGAAGCGGCCGCCGCCGCGCTGCGCAGCGAGGGATGCAAGGCGGATTTCCGCCATTGCGACGTCTCCGTCGAAGCGGATATCGCCGGCCTGATCGCCGAGGCCATCGCGAAGGGCGGCCGGCTCGACGTGCTCGTCAACAATGCCGCAATCGCCATCGGCGGCATGCCGGTGCACGAGATGACCGACGAGCAGTGGCACCGGCTCATCGCCGTCAATCTCACCAGCGTCTTCCGCGCCTGCAAATATGCGCTGCCGCACATGATCCGCCAGAAGAGCGGCTCGATCATCAACATGGCCTCGGCGCAGGGCCATATCGGCCTCGACGGCTGGACCGCCTATGCCGGCGCCAAGGGCGCGGTGATGTCGATGACGCGGCAGATGGCGGTCGAATTCGGCCCGATGAACATCCGTGTCAACTCGATCTCGCCCGGCACGATCAACACGCCGATGAACGAGAAGGTGATCGCCGAGCTCGGCGATCATGTCGCCCGCGCCTGGGTCAAGATGCATCCCATCGGGCGGATCGGAAAGCCCGAGGAGGTGGCCGAGGCGGCCGTCTATCTCGCCTCCGACGCCGCCGGCTTCACCACGGGCATCGACCTGCGCGTCGATGGCGGCCTTACCGCCGCCCCGCGCTTCGTGCCCGACCTCGTCTGATCTTCAAAGAGACCGCACCCATGGACAAGGCCCTTTCCGGCGTCAGGATCCTCGATTTCAGCCATCTGCTGCAGGGTCCGTTCGCGACCCAGCTGCTGGCCGACATGGGCGCCGACGTCATCAAGATCGAGCGCGCCGGCCCCGGCGACCTCTTCCGCTCCATGACCTTCTTCGCGAAATGGGTCGGCGGCTCGGAGAGCCCGAATTTCCTCGCCTGGAACCGCAACAAGCGGTCGATCGCGCTCAACCTGAAGAGCCGCGCCGTCCATGCGATCATCATGCGCATGGCGAAGGACGCCGATGTCGTGGTGCAGAACTTCCGGCCCGGCGTCATGGCACGGCTCGGCTATGGCTATGAGGATTTCCGCGCCGCCAATCCGCGCATCATCTATTGCTCGGGCTCCGGTTATGGCGAGGAGGGGCCCTATCTCGAGCGCCCCGGCCAGGACATGCTCATCCAGGGGCTGGTCGGCCTCGCCACCAATACCGGCCGCGGCGACGGTCCCCCGGTGCCGGCCGGCTCCGGCATGGCCGACCAGATCGGCGCCATGAACATGGTCTATGGCATCCTCTCGGCGCTCTACTATCGCGAGAAGACCGGCAAGGGGCAGAAGATCGAGGTCAACCTGCTCGCCGGCATGCTGGCGCATCTGGGGCAGGAATATTGCGCGGTGCTCAATCTCGGCGAGGACTTCGTCCGGCCGAATTCCGGCATCGGCCATCCCGGCATGCAGGCGCCGTTCGGCATCTACGAGACCAGCGACCACCGCTATGTCTCGATCGCCATGAGCCCGTTCAAGACGCTCTACGAGACGCTCGAGGCGCCCGGCCTCGCCGTCTATGACGACCTCTCCACGCTCTTCGCCAAGCGCGACGAGGTCTGGGCGCATGTGAATGCCGAGACGCGGAAGTTCGCCATGGAGGACCTGCTCGAGCGCCTCCTCGCCGCCGATATCTGGTGTGCGCCGGTGCAGGATATCCGCCAGGCCTCTGAGGATCCGCAGGTCACCCATATGGGCATGATCCAGAGCTACGAGCATCCGAAGGCCGGCACGGTGCGCGTCGTCGGCCCCGCCGTGCGGATGAGCGAGACGCCGCCCGCGATCGACCGACCGGCGCCGATGGTCGGCGAGCATGGCCGCGAAATCCTCGCCGAGTTCGGCTACTCCGCCGAGGAGATCGACGCGCTCGAGACCTCCGGCGACATGACGATCGAGCGGGTCTGAGCCATGGCGGACCGTTTCCAGACGCTGGAGATCGTCCGCGAGGGGCGGGTCGCCACGGTCACGTTCCGACGCGGCGACCAGCTCAACGCCATGAACAAGGCGATGCAAAGCGAGATCACCGCCGCCTTCGAGGCGCTGTCGGCTGAGGCGGGCGTCGGCGCCATCGTCGTCACCGGCGAGGGTCGAGGCTTCATGGCCGGCGCTGACATCAAGGAATATGCCGCGCAGTCGGGCTCGGAATTCGACGCCTTCCAGCAGACGGGCGAGCGCATGTACCGGGCGATCGAGGCGAATGCCAAGCCGGTGATCGCGGCCGTGAACGGCTTTGCGCTCGGCGGCGGCTTCGAGCTGGTGCTCTGCTGCGACATCGTCCTCGCCGCGCCGGAAGCGAAATTCGGCCTGCCGGAGATCAAGCTCGGGCTCGTGCCGGGCGGCGGCGGTACGCAGCGGAGCGTCGAGAAGCTCGGCCGCAACCGCGCCAATCTCATGCTGCTCACCGGCGCCATCCTGCCGGTGGCGGATTTCATCGCCGCCGGTCTCGTCGCCGAGATTGTGCCGATCGAGGGGCTGCTTCCGCGCGCGATGGAACTCGCGCGCATGATCGCGGCCGAGCCGCCCGCGGCGGTCGAGGGGCTGAAGCGGCTGACGGCGATGGCGCTCGCGGGCGACCGCGCGGCCGGGCTCGCCGCCGAGCGCGACCTCGTCTGCGCCCTCTATCGCAGCGAGATCGGCCAGGCGCGCGTGCAGGATTTCGCCGCGAAGAGCATCGCCCGCGCCGCCGAGAAGGCGGCCAAGGCGGCAGCTGCGAAGCAAGGCTGACGGCGATGGGCGAGAGCCTCGTCAAGCCGAACCGGCCGGCCTTCACGAGCGTGGAGGCGCTGGCCGCTCTCGTCGCGGATGGCGATGTGTTCGGTGTCGGCGGGCATCACTTCGCGCGCCTGCCGATGCGGCTGCTCGCGGCCATCGCGGCGCGCGGGGTGCGCGAGCTTCGCTATACGAGCTGGGCCGGCGGACTTGCGCTCGAATATCTCCTCGAGGCGGGCGCCGTCGCCTCCGCCGATCTCTGCTTTTCCTCGCTCGACATCTTCGGCCTGCCTCCGCGCTTCCGGGCCGCGGCGGAGAGCGGCTCGCTCGCGGTGCGCGACTGGACCGCGCTCGCCATGATCGAGGCGCTTCATGCGGCGCAGAAGAACCTGCCGAGCCTTCCCTTCCAGCTTCCAACGGGCTCGGCGATGATGGAGCGCATTCCAGGCGCCCGGACCGCCGCCGATCCCGTCACCGGCGAGGCCGTCGGCGTCATCCCGCCGCTGCGCCTCGACACGCTGATCCTGCACGCCGCTCGCGCCGACGAGAGCGGCAATGTCCAGATCCTCGGCGCCCGCGCGCTCGATCTCGCGATGATCGGCGCGGCGCGCAAGGTGCTGGTCACGGTTGAGGAAATCGTGCCGGTTGGCCACCTTGCCGAGGCCGGGCGGCAGACGGTGATCACGCGCAACCAGGTGACCGCGATCGCGCAGGCACCGGGCGGTGCCTGGCCGACATCGAGCCTGCCCTTTTACGCGACCGACTATGCGGCGCTCGCCGAAGCCTTCGCGTCCGGGCGACCGCTTGCCGAGAGCTTCGCATCGCGACCGGTGGCGGGTCATGTCGTGGCCGCCGCGGCCATCCGCCCCGCGGATCTGCCCGTTCGCTTCCCGGCGGTGCACGCTGCGCCCGAGGCGCCCACCATCGACGAGATCATGGCGGCGCGCATCGCCGCCGAGCTGGACGACGAGAGCTTCGCCTCGGCCGGCGCCGTGTCGCCGCTCGCCAATGTCGCCTATCGCCTGGCCAAGGCGACGCATGCGCCGAACATGATCATCGCCACCTTCTCCTGCGGCCATGTCGACATCGCGCCGAGCCCGCTGCTGCTGTCGCTGGTCGAGGGGCTCGATGCCGCGACGGCGGCGGCGCATGCCGGCGGCGACGATACTTATGCGGCGTATTACCAGGCCGGCGCCGTCACGCACGAGATCATCGGCGCCGCGCAGATCGACCGGCGCGGGCGGGTCAACAATCTCGCCATTCGCCGCCGCAACGGCGCGATGCTGCGTCTGCCCGGGCAGGGCGGCATGGCCGATGTCGCCAACATGCATCGCGACTATGCGCTCTATGTTCCGCGGCACACCCCGCTCGCCTTCGTCGAGGCGGTGGACATCGCGAGTTCGGGTCGCGGTCTCGCGCGTGCCGAAGAGCGCATGCGGGCCGGCTTTCGGCCGGGTAAGGCGCGGGTCTTCACCGATCTCTGCGTGTTTCGCCTCGACGAGGACAGCGGCGAACTTGTCGTCGACGAACTGATGCCCGGCGTGACGCGCGAGGTGGTTACCGAGGCGACGGGCTTTGCCGTCACTTTCGCGGCGGACTGCCGGCCTGTCGCGCTGCCGGATGCGGCGAGCTTCGACATTCTGCGCCACCGGATCGATCCGCTTGGGCTGCGCAAGCTCGAATTCGTCGTCGCCCGGGAGCGGGGCGACCTCATCGCCGCCATCATCGCCGCCGACCGCGCCCTCGTCGAGCGGCTCGGGAGGACCACTGCATGACACCGCTTCTCGACCTCTCGGCCGCGCGCGTCTTCTTCGACGGCATCTTCGCCGAGCCGTGCCTCGCCCATCCAGAAGGCGTCGCCGTGCATGAGGACGGCTCCATCTGGTGCGGCACCGAGACCGGCGATCTCATCCGCATCGCCGCCGACGGAGGCGCGCATGATCGGATCGGCGGCACGGGCGGCTTCCTGCTCGGCCTCGCCTTCGACAGCGCCGGACGCTGCTATGCCTGCGACCTGCGGCATGCGGCGGTCTTTCGCTACGACCCGGCGACCGGCGCCTTCGACCGCTTCGCCTCCAGCGGCATCCGCGTGCCCAACTATCCGGTCGTCGACGAGAAGCGCGGCGTCCTCTACGTCACGGACAGCCGCGGCAACGGCAATATCGGGCCGGGCCTCTACCGCTTCGATCTCGAGACGGGGGAGGGCGGCGTCTGGTCGGAGGAGCCGATGGATTTCGCCAATGGCGCCTGCCTCGACGAGACGGGCGACGGGCTCTATGTCGTGCAGAGCGACGTCCCCTCGCTCGTGCATGTTCCAATCCGCGCCGACGGCTCCGCGGGACCGAGCCGTCTCGTCAGTGACCGCGTCGAGACCGTGCCCGACGGCGTCGCGCTCGCGCCCGATGGGACGCTCTACATCTCCTGCTACGAGCCGAGCCGCATCTATCGTCTGAAGCCGGGCGGCGCCCTGGAGCTGCTGATCGAGGATCCGAAGGCGACGCTCATCGCCCATCCGACCAATGTCGCGCTGAAGGGCGACCGGCTCTATTCCGCCAATCTCGGGCGCTGGCACATCACCGAGATCGACCTCGCACAGCTGAAGGGACGTTGACATGACGGGCGATGCCGAACTCTTCGCGCTGGTGCGGGAGCGCCTTTTCACCGCCGTGATCGGCGACGTGATGGACCAGGCCGGCCTGACGCGGCAGTTCCTGCCACCGGAGATCCGGGCGCTCGATCCCGGGACCATGCTCGTCGGCCGTGCCATGCCGGTGCTGGAGGCCGATTGCGCCAGCGAGCTGCTCGGCCATAGCGGTGCGACGGATGCCTTCGGCCTCATGTTCAGGGCGCTCGACCAGCTCGAGGCCGGCGAGGTCTATATCTGCACCGGCGCATCGCCCCGCTATGCGCTCTGGGGCGGCCTCATGAGCACGCGCGCCGCCCATCTCGGCGCGGTCGGCGCCGTCCTCGACGGCTATCATCGCGACACGCGCGAGATCGCGCGGCTCGGCTTCCCGGTCTTCTCCATGGGCTCCTATGCGCAGGACCAGCGGCTGCGCGGCCGCGTCGTCGATTTCCGCTGCGCCATCGAATTCGACAATGGCTGCCGCGTCATGCCCGGCGATCTCATCGTCGGCGACATCGACGGCGTCTTGACCGTGCCCGCTGCGCATGTGGCCGATATCCTCGCCGCGGCAGTCGCCAAGGTCGAGGGAGAGGACCGCGTCCGCGACATGATCCTCGCCGGCCGCTCGACCGGGGGCATCTTCGAGGAAACCGGCATCATGTGACGGCCGACGCGGCTGACTGTCAGCCCGCCGCGCCTAGCGCCTCGTTGCGCGCGTCCTGGCGGGCGCGGGTCGCGCTCAGGAGCGTCTCGCGCGCGGTGGCGAGATGCTTGCGGCAATAGAATTCGGCATCGAGCTCCGCGCCCGATCTGAGGCCGGCGATGTAGTCGAGATGCTCGCGCACCGCCGTCGCGTTGCGCTCCATCTCGTCGATCTTGCTCCACTGGTAGTGGTAGTGGAAGATCAGCGAGATGACGTCGTAGAAATCGATGATGAAGCGATTGCTCGATGCGCTGTGGATCAGGCGGTGGAAGCGGTCGTCGAGGTCGGGAAACTCCCCGAGCCGGGCGCGCGGCGCCTCCAGGAAGGCTTGATGCTCGGCCTCGATCGCATCGAGCGCCGCCCAGGCCGGATGGTCGCGCGGCAGGCGCACGAAGGCCCGCACCGAGCGCAGTTCGAACATCTCGCGCACTTCGAACAGCTCCAGCGAGAATGCCTCGGTGAAGCCGTTCAGCACCCAGTGCCGGTTGCGCTGCTTTTCGATGAGGCCGAACCGCGAAAAGCGGATCATGAACTCGCGCACCGCCGAAGTGCTGACACCGAGCTCGCGGGCGAAATCGCTCTCGTTGAACTGGCTGCCGGGGCGGATATCGGACGAGAGGACCCGGCTCATGAAAGCGCGCTCGACCCTGAGCGACACGGCGTCGGTCTGGTCCTCGGGGAAATAATCCTCCGGGCGCGGCGCGCGGAGCACCTCCTTCAGGCGGCGGTTCCAGGCGATGAGTCCCGCCTCGACCTGCGCGTCGAGAATGGCCCGCACCGTGGTACGGCTGATGCCGAGCCGGCGTGCCAGCTCCGCCTCTGATGGCAGCACGCTTCCCTCGACGAGGAGAGCGAGGCTCTGGTTGTACGCCTCCTTGAAGACGGTGTCGCTCTTGCTCATGCGCTGCGCGGGATTGTCCGGTCTGAGGTGCGCCCCTCTGTTAGCATAGTCGATCGCGGAGGCATACGGTCTCTTATCGATAAGTCAGCCGATCTATGCTGCTTTGCGGCGGTATACAAGCCGCTCATGTTGCGATGCGAGATGGAATAAGTCATTTCGTTTGCGCGCTGGAAGTCGTTGCCACGCCTGTGTTTGCGGACGGAAGGGGGGTTGCGGACCCCGCAAAAAAGGGGCATCAGTCCTATAACGATAAAAGACGTAGCAGAGCGGGGCGCGTCCTGAACTACGTCTCGGGTGGAGATCGCGCCCAAGGGAAGGAAGAACCGAAGATGTCGTTCGCTAGGAAACCCGTCACCCGCCGCGGCTTCGGCCTGATGGCCGGTACGGCCGTCATCGCCGCAGGCCTCGTCCAGGCCGCCCCGGCCGCCGCCGAGGAAGTGACGATCCCGATCATCGTCAAGGACACGACCTCGTTCTACTGGCAGATCGTGCTCGCCGGCGCCCGCGCCGCCGGCAAGGATCTCGGCGTCAACGTGCCGGAGCTCGGCGCGCAGTCCGAGGCCGACATCAACGGCCAGATCACGATCCTCGAGAACGCCGTCGCCGGCAAGCCGGCCGCCGTCGTGATCGCCCCGACCGAGTTCAAGGCGCTCGGCAAGCCGATCGACGAAGCCGCGAAGTCCGTGCCGATCATCGGCATCGACTCGGCCGCCGACTCGAAGGCCTTCACCTCGTTCCTGACCACCGACAATGTCGAGGGTGGCCGCGTGGCCGCGCGCGGCCTTGCCGAGGCGGTCAAGGCGAAGACCGGCAAGGCAGCCGGCGACGTCGCGCTCATCACCGCCCTGCCGGGCGTCGGCTCGCTCGATCAGCGTGCCAAGGGCTTCAAGGAAGAGCTGGCGAAGTATCCCGAGCTGAAGCTCGTCGCCGACAAGGTCGCCGATGGCCAGGCCACGACCGGCCTCAACATCACGACCGACCTTCTGACGGCCAATCCCAACCTCGTCGGCGTCTTCGCGTCGAACCTGATCATGGCGCAGGGCGCCGGCCAGGCGATCGCCGAGAACAAGGTGGCCGACAAGGTCGCGCTGATCGGCTTCGACAACGACGACAAGCTCGTCGGCTTCCTGAAGGACGGCACCATCGCGGCGCTCGTCGTGCAGGACCCCTACCGCATGGGCTATGACGGCGTGAAGACCGCGCTCGCCGCCTCCAAGAAGGAGAAGGTGGAGGCCTTCGTCGATACGGGTGCCAACCTGATCACCAAGGCCAACATGGACGAGGCGAAGAACTCGGCCCTGCTGAATCCCAAGGTGAAGTAAGGCCGACGGCGCGCCGCGCTTGGGGGAGGGCGGCGCGCCGACACTGTTGACAGCCCTGGCAGGCCCGGACGGAACGAGGACATGAGCGCAACCCATCTTGCGACGCCGGAGGCGGCGCCCCTTGCGAGCGGCGACATCATCCTCGAGCTCCGCGATCTCGAGAAACGCTACGGGCCGGTACTGGCGCTGAAGCCGGCGAGTCTCGCCTTCCGCCGCGGCGAGATCCACGCCATCGTCGGCGAGAACGGCGCCGGCAAGTCGACGCTGATCAAGCTCCTGACGGGTGTCATTCCGCGCACTGCCGGCGATATCCGCTGGAACGGCAAGTCGGTCTCGCTGGCGACGCCGCAGGAGGCGATCGACCACGGCATCAACGCCGTCCATCAGGAAGTCATGCTCTGCCGCCATCTGTCGGTGGCCGCGAACATCTTCCTCGGCGACGAGACGGTGAAGTTCGGCCTGCTGCAGAAGCGCGACATGGTCCGCGCCGCCCAGGCCATCCTCGACGACATGGGCTTCCAGCTGCCGGCCGCCGCGCAGCTCGATTCGCTCACCATCGGCCAGCAGCAGCTGGTCGCGACCGCGCGCGCCGCCAAGCGCGGCACCAAGTTCCTCATCTTCGACGAGCCGACCGCCTATCTGACCCGCCAGGAGGCGGCGCAGCTCTTCACGCTCATCCGCCGCCTGAAGGCCGAGGGCGTGACGATCGTCTACATCTCCCACCGCATGGAGGAGATCTTCGAGCTCGCCGACCGCGTCTCGGTGCTGCGCGACGGGCAGATGGTCGGCACGCGCGACATCGCCGCCACCGACGACAACGAGCTCGTCGCGCTGATGATCAACCGGACGATCGAGCAGATCTACCACAAGGAGCAGATCCCCTTCGGCGAGACGCTGATCGAAGCGCGCCATCTCTCCGGCAAGGGTTTCAGCGACGTGTCGCTCTCGATCCGCCGCGGCGAGATCGTCGGCCTCTACGGCCTCATCGGCGCCGGGCGCAGCGAGTTCGCGCTGTCGCTGTTCGGGCGCAATCCGAAGACGTCGGGCGAGATCCTGTGGAAGGGGAAGCCGGTCGCCATCAACAACGAGCGTCAGGCGATCGGCCTCGGCATCGCGCTGGCGCCGGAGAGCCGTCGCGACCAGGGCCTCAACCTCAACCTCCCGATCGGCCTCAACCTCAACCTGCCGATCTACGAAAGGCTGACCAAGGGTTTCGTCATTTCCGCCGGCGAGGAAGCGCGGCGCGCCGACAAGCAGATCCGCGATCTCTCGATCAAGACGCCGAGCCGGCGCTCGCTGGCCTCGTCCATGTCGGGCGGCAACCAGCAGAAGATCGTGATCGGCAAATGGCTCAACCACGGCGCCGACCTGTTCATCTTCGACGAACCCACGGTCGGCGTCGATGTCGGCACCAAGGCCGAGATCTACCGGCTGTTCGCGGCGCTGCTCAAGGAGGGCGCCGGCATCCTGCTGATCTCGAGCTATCTGCCGGAGGTCTACGAACTGGCCGATACGCTCCACGTCTTCCGCAGCGGTCGGCTCGTCGGCAGCAATCCATTCCATGGCGCGAGCCATGAGGAAGTCCTTGCCGAGGCGATCGGCGTCTAGCGAATTTCGCGCCCCAGGGCGCGCCTGCGGCCAGCGGCGCGACGGCGGCTTCAGGTGAAGGGGAGGAAGGTCTCGACATGTCAACGGTGGATGCCGCTTCGGCGAAGGCCTCCCAGGCGCGGCGCAATTACAGCTTCCTGTTCGCGCTGACCCTGCTCGGCCTGCTCGTGCTGCTCTGGGCGGTGCTCGCGATCGCGACGCCGAACTTCATGAGCGACAAGAATATCTCGAACCTGCTGCGGCAGGGCTCGATGATCGCCATCCTCGCCGTCGGGCAGACCTTCGTCATCATCACGGCCGGCATCGATCTTTCGGTCGGCGCCGTGGTCGGCTTCACGACCGTCATCATCGCGCTGCTCATCAATGCCGGCGTCCCGGTGTGGCTCTCGATCCTGATCACGCTCCTGGTCGGGCTCGGGATCGGCCTCTTCCACGGCTTCGGCATCACCAAGATGGGCCTGCCGCCCTTCATCATCACGCTGGCGACGCTCACCTCGCTGCGCGGCATCGGCCTCCTGATCACCAACGGCTCGACGATCTCGATCGACAACGACGATTTCACCGCCTTCGCAACCAAGGATTTCCTCGGCATTCCGAGCCTGTTCTGGATGGTGATCCTCGTCGCGGTGCCGGCCTATATCTTCCTCAACCACACCCGCTGGGGCCGCTATCTTTTCGCGGTCGGCTCCAATCCGGAATCGGCGCGCCTGTCCGGCGTCCGCGTCAATGGCGTGATCTATCTCGCCTATGCGCTGTCGTCGGTGTTCGCCGCCTTTGTCGGCGTGCTGCTGGCCACCCGCATCGGCATCGGCAACGCGACGCAGGCCGAGGGCTGGGAGCTGCAGGCGATCGCCTCGACCGTCATCGGCGGATCGAGCCTCTTCGGCGCCGTCGGCTCGGTGCATGGACCGCTCATCGGCGCCTTCATCCTCGCCACCATCAACAACGGCGCCAACCTCCTGAACGTCAACTCGTTCTGGCAGCGCATCATCACCGGCGGCCTGATCATCGTCATCGTCTATTTCGACCAGCTGCGCCGCCGCGGTCGCTGACGACCCGGCCGGCCGGTCACGGAGCATTCCTCATGAAGGCACTTCTGTGCGTCGAGCCCGGCCGCCTCGAACTCGTCGACCGCCCGGCGCCGCCCGCGCCGGGACCTGGAGAAGCCGCCGTCGATATCCGCCATGTCGGCATCTGCGGCACCGACTATCACATCTATGAGGGCAAGCACCCGTTCCTCGCCTATCCGCGGGTGATGGGCCACGAGCTCTCCGGCGTCGTTGCCGAGACGGGCGAAGGCGTCGCCATCGCGCCCGGAACGCCGGTAGTCATCAACCCCTATCTCTCCTGTGGCCACTGCGTCGCCTGCCGGGCCGGCAAGCCCAATTGCTGCACCTCGATCACGGTGCTCGGCGTGCATGGCGATGGCGGCATGACGGAGCGCGTCGTGCTTCCGGCCGGCAATCTCTATCCGGCCGAGGGTCTCTCGCTGCGCGACGCGGCCACCGTCGAGTTCCTCGCCATCGGCGCGCATGCGGTCCGCCGCTCGCGGGCCGAGCCGGGCACGCGGGCGCTCGTCGTCGGCATCGGGCCGATCGGCCTCGGTGCCGCGATCTTCGCGCGCATCGCCGGCCTCGAGGTGACGCTGCTCGACGCCAGCGCCGAGCGGCTCGCCTTCGCCCGCGACCGCCTCGGTTTCTCGGCCGGCTTCGCCACGGGGGCCGATGCCGAGGCGCAGCTGATGGCGCATACCGGCGGCGAGGGCTTCGAGACGGTGTTCGACGCCACGGGCAATGTGAAGGCGATCGAGGCCGGCTTCACGCTGGTCGCGCATGGCGGCAGCTATGTGCTGATCTCGGTGGTGAAAGACCGCATCGCCTTCGCCGATCCGGAATTCCACAAGCGCGAGATGACGCTGATCGGCAGCCGCAACGCCCTCAAGGCGGATTTCGAGCATGTCATGGCCTCGATCCGCGCCGGGAGAGTGCCGCTCGACGCGCTGGTGACGCACACGACGACGCTCGCGGGCGCCGTTGAGGATCTGCCGCGCTGGGCTCACACCAAGGACGGCCTCATCAAGGCGATCATCACGGTCGGCGGCTGATCATCTGAGCGCGCGGAGCGCGTTGAGGATCACCGCGACATCGATCGCTTCCTGCAGCAGCGCGCCGGCGACCGGGGGCAGCAGGCCGAAGGCGGCGGCGATCATCGCCGCGATCGACAGCGCCAGCCCTGCGAGAACGCTCTCCAGCGCGATCCGCCGCGTCCGGGCGGCGATGGACAGCGCCAGCGCGAGACGGTCGATCCGGTCGACCAGCAGCACGATATCGGCGCTCTGCGAGGAGGCGGCTGCGCCGCGCGCCCCCATGGCGACGCCGACGCTGGCGCCGGCCAGCGCCGGGGCATCGTTGACCCCGTCACCCACCATCACGGTCGGCGCGGCCTGTTCCTCCTCATGGACGAGTTTCAGCTTGTCCGAGGGCGACATGCCGCCCCGCGCCGCGTCGAGCCCGAGGGCATGACCGACGGCCGACGCGATCTCGGCCGCGTCGCCCGAAGCGAGCACGACGCGCCGGATGCCGGCGGCGCGAAGGCTGCGGATCATGTCCGGCGCCTCGGGCCGGAGGCCGTCGGCAAGCAGGATCAGTCCGGCCAGTGTTCCGTCGATCGCCACCGCCACCACGGCCGAACCGGGCGGGATGGCGCCGTCCAGTCCGGCCGAGCCCTCTTCGCTCAGCGCGTGGACATAGGCGCGGCCGCCGACGACCACGTCATGCCCGTCGACCGTGCCGGAAAGGCCGGCTCCGGCCATCTCGGTCGCGGGTCCCGGCGCGCTCAGGGAGAGGCCGCGGGCATGAGCCTCGGCGACGAGCGCCTCGGCGATGACATGGTTCGAGGCCTGGTCGAGCGACGCGGCGAGGCGAAGCAACTCGTTCGGGTCGATGCCCTCGCGCGTGCGGATCGAGGCGACGCGCGCGAGGCCGAGCGTCAGCGTGCCGGTCTTGTCGAGAATGACGGTGCGCACGCGCCCGAGCGCTTCCAGCGCCCCGCCATGCTTGATGAGGATGCCCGAGCGGGCGGCGCGCGACATGCCCGAGACGATCGCGACGGGCAGCGCGAGAATGAGCGGGCAGGGCGTCGCCACGACGAGCACGGCGAGGGCGCGGATCGGGTCTGCCGAGGCCCACCAGGCGGCGCCGGCGATGGCGAGCGTCAGCAGGAGAAACCAGATCGCGAAGCGGTCGGCGATGCGGATCGCCGGCGCGCGGCTCGAGGCGGCCTGCTCGACGAGGCGCACGATATTGGCATAGGTGCTCTCGGCCGCGGGTCGCGCCGAGACGATCTCGACCGCCTCGCCGGCATTGGCGACCCCGGACAGCACCTCGTCGCCGGCCGACTTCGTCACCGGCAGGCTTTCGCCGGTCAGCGCGGACTGGTCGAAGCTGCCTCCCGGTGCCGCGAGTGTTCCGTCGACCGGAACCACCTCGCCCTTGCGGATCAGCAGCCGGTCACCCGGGGCGATCGATCCGACATCGACCTCGTGCAGTCCGTCGCGGTCGATGCGCATAGCTGTCCGCGCGACGCGGCCGAGGAGGGCCGTCATCTCGCGGCGAGCCCGGTTCTCGGCATAGCTTTCCAGCAGCTGGCCGCCGGCATACATCAGCGCGACGACATTGCCGGCGAGCGGCTCGCCGAAGCCGAGCGCCGCCGACATCGACAGCGCCGCCACGATGTCGAGGCCGACATCGCCGCGCCTGAGGCTGGTGACGATCTCGACGAGCAGCGCCGCCAGCACGGGCAGGGTCGCGACTGCGAAGACGATGCCCGACCAGGTCTGTCCGAATGCGAGGCCGGCAAGACCGGTCGCAAGGCCGGCCAGCGCTGTCACGACCAGCGCCAGGCGCACCTTCGATGCCGGCAGCCCGCCTGCGGACAGTCCGGTTGCTGCCATGGCTCTCTCCTAGGATGGAGACTTTCTCCGAGAATGGAGGTGCATCCTAGCGCTTGGCGCCGATACGCGGTGTGCGAAGGATCAAGTCTCCTCGCGCCGACGCTGCCGGCGTGAGGTCTGCGGCGTCCCCTCTTCGATCATACCCTTCAGGTGACGGCGACACCCGAGGGCCTTGTCCGTCGCTGTGTCCTGTCAGCCTGAGATCAGTTCGATGATGGCATCGGTGATCGACCGCCCGACATAGGGCTTGGAGAAAAACCGTGCCCCCTCCGGGAGATGGCTCTGGTCGAGGATCGCCTTGCCCGAGGCGACGATGAGTTTGACGGGAGGCCAGCGTTCTCGGATGTATCGCGACAGCTTGAGCCCATCCATGGTGCCGGGCATGTCTATGTCCGTGAACACCAGGCGAATATCCGTCCGCGTTTCGAGCAGGTGGATCGCTTCGTCGGCGTTGTTGGCTTCGATGGCCCGCAATCCGGCGGATTCGACCAGATCGACGGCGCCCATGCGGATGATCGCTTCGTCGTCCACGACGAGGACGACGCCGTCCATTGTGGTCATTGATTTCTCGTTCTGATGAAACCGGGTCGAAAGTGACCTGGCCATCAGCCGACGACTGATGGCCGACTGGAACCGCCCTCTTGCATACAACATCGGCCGTTGTGCCCGGTTGCCTGACGACCGGCTGAATCTCGGCGCCGAGCATCTCGGTCGGGGCGTCGAACCGCGATGCGCCCCTTCACCTTTGCCGGAAGTGCCCGGTTCAAGGCGGGATGACCAATTCCGCGACGATCTGCCGGGCCCCGCCGCTCGCTCGTCTTCAGATTTGGCGTACAAATGCTCCCCGAAAACTGCGATCGCGGGTGAATCCTTGTTATATATAGGTAATTTCTTCTTTTTGACAGCGAAGTCGAGGCGCGATCCGGAGCTTTGATGATCTGGATGCCTCCACCGAAAGAATTGACCGCTGCTGACCATAAATTGACTCACGTCAATGATGATTTGTCTGTCATGAAGCGATTGCTGCGACATGGGCTATGGCGGATCGAAAGCCGAGGTGATGCCATGCGCACGACTGCCTGCGGAGACTGCACGCGGCTGGACGAGGCCGATCACCGGATCGCCAACCACCTGGCGATGCTGGCCAGCTATGTCCGCCTGAAGGGAAACGAGTTGGCGAAGCGACCGGCGCAGCCCGATCTGGAGTCGGTCCGGCTCCTCCTGGAGGGGATCTGCGTGCAGATTCAGGCCGTCTCCAACCTTCATCGCGAACTCGCCGCCAGTCGACAGGAATCGACGGCGGAACTCGGCCAACACCTGCACGAACTTTGCGTCTCGTTCGGTTCGGCCTTGTTCGGCGGGGTGGAGATCATCGAAGACATCGAGCCCGGCATCCACGTGTCCGCAGAGCAGATCCTGCCGCTGACGCAGATCTTCGCCGAAGTGGTCACCAACGCGATCAAGCACGGACAGTCCGCTTCCGCTCCCAGTGCCGGCCAGATTCGCGTCCGATGCCGCCGGGAGGCTGGCGATTCCGTGCTGCTCGAAATCTCCGACAGCGGGCCGGGGCTTCCCGAGGGGTTCGATCCAAAAGGCAGTGCCGGCCTCGGCTTTCGTCTTGTCAGGGCGCTTGGCGAACAGGTCGGCGGCGTCGTGGCGTTCGAAAGCGGAACCGCCGGGCTCCGGTTCCGGCTGGTCCTCCAGCCTGCCGCACCGCCGGACCGTCGAGAGACGACCGAAAGTCAGAACGCCACAGCGCGCGCTGCGGTCGCGCAATCCGGCAATGAGCAAGAGACTGACCTGTCCGCTTATCCCGCGGACGTTCGTTCTTTCGATTCCAGAGCATCGCCAGAGGAGGGATTGTAATGTCTTTGATCCTGATCGTCCTGATTCTTGTTCTCGTCTTTGGAGGCGGAGGAGGATATTATGGCTATAGCCGCTATGGCGGTCGCGGCCTGGGGGGTGTCCTCGGCATCCTGCTGATCGTCCTGATCCTGGTCTGGCTGTTCGGAGGCGGCCGCATCTGAGCTGGTGCTGCACGGCCAAGGCCCGGGCCGCTCCCGAGGTCGCCGACGACGATCACGCCCCGGGCGATGCTTGAAGCCTGTTGCCGGGAGAACGGCGCCGGCACCCCGAACGCCGGGATCGTGTTGATCGGGCGGTCATAGACGAAGAAGTCGCCGATTCGCTGCCGGAGGCGAGGCCGGCCACAATTCCGGGTTTCACGTCGTCTTCCGGACGCGGCCGCTGCGCCTTCGAGCGAGAAACCGGATCCGGGACCCCTGACGGGACACCGAGGTCCAGCGGCGGCACGGCCTTACCCGGACCTGCATGTCCGGAGCAAAAGCTCATGCGATTGCTCTCGGGGAGCGCGTTCGTCCTGGGATGAACAGCCGGGGGCGGTGGTGCGGGTGGTCGGAATCGAACCGACACTCCTCTCGGAACCGGATTTTGAGTCCGGCGCGTCTACCAGTTCCACCACACCCGCATTGCGCCGCCAATACCAGACGCCACTCTCTGCACCTATACTGCGCCCGAAGCAGAATCAAGCGCGGTCGTGAGAACTCTTGCTTGTCCAAGCCACTGACATCGCGGCCAATTCAACAGGCGAAAGAATTCTCGGATCGTCCCGTGGACCCCATGGAGAGACTGCCGCGCCGTCCAATTTCGTCGCGCCTGCGGGCACCCGGGCTACGGCTCGCGGAGCCTGTCCGGACCGGACCGCCGCTCCGATACCGCAGGCCTGCCCTGCCAGGATATCCAGACGATCCCGGCGTCCCGGCATACGAAGGTTCACTCGGCCGAACCTACAGGAGCATATCCGCGCGGGTTCGCGCATGGGACTCTGCCGGCCTCGGCTGCGCCATGGATGCCGCGCAGCCCAACCCGGAGGTCGGGCCATGCTGGTCACTGTCTATGTCGCGGTCGGGGGCGCGCTCGGATCGGCGCTGCGCTACAGCCTCAACGCGTGGCTGACGCCCCTCATCGGCGACGCCCTGCCCTGGGGAACGATCCTCATCAACATCGCCGGTTCCTTCGTCATCGGGCTGTTCACGGCGCTCTTCGCAGGCGCCGGGGCATCGACGCCGATCGAGATGCGCCAGTTCGTGCTGGTCGGCCTCTGCGGCGGCTTCACCACCTTCTCCTCATTCAGCCTCCAGACCCTCACTCTGCTCGATGCCGGCGAGCCCGGTCGCGCGGTACTCAACATCGCCCTGTCGATGACGCTCTGCCTGATCGCCGTCGCGCTCGGCACCATCGTGCCGGGCGCCGTCGCCGCCCTGTCGCGGAGCGTCGGCGCGTGAGTGTCGCGCGGGGCGGATGCCCATATTCCGGCCGGTGTCCTGTAGTTTCCGCTCGAGGACCTGAGCGCGCCAGCCCATCCTCTGCCACCATGTCCGACGCAAGCCTTCAGACCCTTGTCGCTTAGGAGTTCGTCATGAAGATCGACCTGTCCGGAAAGACCGCGCTCGTCACCGGCTCGACCGCGGGCATCGGCTTCGCCATCGCGCGCGGTCTCCAGGAAGCGGGCGCCGCGGTCGTCATCAACGGCCGCAGCACCGCCAGCGTCGAGGCGGCGCTCGGCCGGCTCGGCGGCCCGGCGCGCGGCCGGGCGATCGATCTGGGAACCGCGGAGGGCGTCGACGCGCTGGCCGCTCTCGAGCCCCGCTTCGACATCGTCGTCAACAATCTCGGCATCTTCGAGCCGGTCGATTTCTTCGCCGCCGACGATGCGGTCTGGGACCGTCACTGGCAGGTCAACGTCATGTCCGGCATGCGTCTCGCACGGATCTATCTCCCCGGCATGGCGGAACGCGGCTGGGGACGGATGCTGTTCCTCTCCTCCGAATCCGCCTTCAACATACCGGTCGAGATGATCCACTACGGCGTCAGCAAGACGGCGGACGTCGCGCTTGCCCGCGGGCTCGCCAAGCGGATGGCCGGCACCGGCGTCACCGTGAATTCCATCCTGCCCGGCCCGACCCTTTCCGAAGGCGTCGCCGAAATGCTCAAGGCCGAGATGGCGGGCGGCAAGACGCTGGAGGAGGCCGGCGCCGATTTCGTCAGGACGCACCGGCCGACCTCGCTGCTCCGCCGGCCGGCGAGCGTCGAGGAAGTGGCGAACATGGCCGTCTATCTCGCCTCGCCGCTTGCGTCCGCAACGACCGGGGCGGCGCTGCGCGTCGATGGCGGAACGATCGACTTCATCAGCTGAAGCGGATGGGACCAGAAGCATCGAAACGCGCGTCCGGGCGGGCCGAGCCGACCGGACGCCTTGCTAGTCCCGCGCGATCGGGATGCGGACGACGAAGGTGCTGCCCGTGCCTTCCACCGAGCGGGCTTCCAGCGAGCCGCCATGCAGCTCGACGATCGAGCGGCAGATGGCGAGGCCGACGCCCATTCCGGACGCCTTTGTCGTGAAGAACGGTCGGAAGATCCGCGCCATCGTCTCCTCCGACATGCCGCAGCCGGCATCCTCGATCGTCACCTCGATCGCATCGTCGGTGGCCCTGGACCCGATGCGCAGCCGCCTCTCGGACTGGTCGCGGCCGGCCATGGCCTGGATGGCGTTGGTGATGATGTTGAAGAACACCTGCTGCAGCTGCGTCTCGTTCGCCATGATCGGACGCCGATCGCCGCCGAGCTCGAGGCGGAGTTCGGTCCCGCTCGCAGCGATGTCGGCGGCGGCGATCTTCAGCACCTCGTGAAGCACGTCGTCGATGACGACGAGGCCGAGCCGCGCCGGCTCCTGCTTCACCAGCGATCGCAGCGCGGCGATGATGTCGGCGGCGCGTCGTCCGGCCTCGCGGATGCTGCCGAGGCTGTTCGCCACCTCGCCGAGATCCGGCTCCTTGCGGTTCAGCCAGCGCAGGCCGGCATCCGCCTGCGCCACGAGGCTCGCCAGCGGCTGGTTGATCTCATGGGCGATCGACGTCGCGAGGCTGCCCATCGCCGTCATCTGGTTGGCGCGCGCCAGATCGCTGCGCGCCTCGCGCAGTTCGAACTCTGCCTGCGCGCGGCGCAGGTTCTCGTCCATCAGGTCGCCATAGAGCCGCGCGGCATCCAGCGAGATCGCCGCCTGCGGCGCGAGAACCTCCAGCATCGCCATGCGGCGCGGCGTGAAGACATCGGCGCTCAGCGCGTTTTCGAGATAGAGCACGCCGATGAGCTCGCCCCGCTTGACGAGCGGGATGCAGGCGAGCGAGCGGATGGCGCGTCCGCCCATCGAGAGGCCGCGCTGCGACGCCTCGACCGCCGCATCGGCGAGCGTCACCGGCCGCGCAGTCCTCAGAACGGTCTTCAGCACCGAGGCGGGCATCAGCTCTTCCGGCCTCGCCTTGGGCTGGAGCTCGATCTCGACCTCCTTGACGCGAACACGGGCCACCGCCTCGATGACCGCCTCGCCCTGCCGCAGCAGCACCAGCAGCCCGAATTGCGCACCCGCATGGACGACCATGCTCTTCATCAGCGAGCGGACGACCTGTTCGAGGCCGATCTCCTCGGCGAGCGCCTGCGAGGCGGCCGTCATGACGGAGAGGTCGAGTTCGTTCTGCAGCCGCTCCGGCGCCAGATGGACCGGATCGCGTCCGGCGGACGAGCCGATGTCGCCGCCGAGCGCCGCCGCCTTGGCATGGGCGCCCCATAGCCGGTAGTGGCGCATCGCCGCCGCGAGGCAGCCCTCCGCCGGCGCGCCGAGCTCGGCCGCGCGATAGAAGCCGGCCGCGAGTTCCTGTGCGAGCGCCTCGTCCTGGACGAACTTCGCCTGCGCCGCCGCCTTCGCGGCGCGGCCATAGAGTGCGATGGCCTCGCTCGCGCGGCCGGCGAGGCGGGCGGCCTCGGCCTCCAGCATCAGGTGCTTGGCCGAGAAGGTCTCCGGATTGAGGCGTGACCAGGCGGCGAACCGCTCGCGGGCCTCTGCCATCCGGCGGCCCTCGCCGGTATCCGGCGGCGTCAGGCGCGCCTCGGCGAGCGCCAGGAAGAAACAGTTGTTGGCGGTGTCGATATGGGCCGGCGCGGCCCATGCCATGGACTCGGCCCGTTCGAGGTCGGCCATGGCCGCTTCCAGGCTGCCGACGAAGAAGGATTGCAGGCCGGCATAGTGCTTCACCCAGAACTGGGTCGCGACCGAGGTCGTCTCCAGCTCCGGATCGGAGACGGTGGAGGCGATGTCGCCGGAACTCAGCGCGTCCACCAGATTGATCTGGGCGGTGAGGATCAGCTCGATGTCCCGGTAGCCGACTTCGCGGGTCATCGCGATGCTGTCGACGAGCTCCGTCCGGATGCGGTCGAGTGGATCGCCGACGACCAGCATGTCGGAGGCGATGTGGTTGCGGGCATAGCACGCCATGCCGAGGTCGCCCGCCGCCTGTCCGACCCGCGCGCCTTCGCGGGCATGGCCGAGCGCGGTCCGCATCGGCAGCGTCCAGGCGGCGACCTGGTCGAGGGCGATGAAGGCCGCGGTGCGCTGGGCTTCGTAGCCGTCGCGCTTGGCGAGCCTGGAGGCGGCCATGGAATAGGTCGCGCCGCTCTCATAGGCCCCGAAATAATGCGCGCCGAGGACGCCGAACCAGGCGAGGCCATAGGACGCTTCCGGGGTCGAGCCATGAGCCAGCGTCAGCTCGAGCATCTTGAGCACATGCAGGAAGCGCAACTCGCCCTCGACGAAGAAGGACGAGATGAGGGTCGAGAGCAGCGCGAGCGCCGATCGTGCGCGCGGGTCCGTCGCCTCGGGCAGCGCGATCAGCGCATCGATGCCGACGGCGTCGAGCTTTTCGAGGCAGGCGCGATAGTTCCTTTCCAGAGCGGCCGGACCGACCCGCGTCTCGAGGTCGATATCGAGCGCGCGCAGTCCATCGAGCGCGGCCTCGATGGCGAGCGGATAGGAGCTCTTGATCGTCCAGGCGATCGCCCGGAGGCGGCAGGTATCGGCGAAGGCGACGGCGTCGCCGGCGAGCCCCGACACCTCTGCGAGGGCCTCGAGCGCCTCGTCGACCCGGCCGAGCGCCAGCAGGCAGTCGCATTGCAACCACTCGGTCTCGAAGGCGAGGGGGGAGCGATCGCCGGGACCGGCGGCGGGCAGGATGCGGCGGATGAGTTCGACGAAATGCAGCGCCCGCCGCGCCTCGCCGGCCGACCGGCAGGTCCGCGCGGCGCGAAGCAGGATCGCGGCGAACGCGGGGCGTTCCTCTGCCGAAAGATCGCCGAGGTCGCAGCGCTCGATCTGCGAGGCGATCTCGAAGGCCCGGTCGGGATCGGGATTCAGATGGCCGGCGGCGAGGAGCCGGGCGTTGCCGAGATGCTCGCGTGCGCGGTGGGCCGGCGACATCGCCGCATAGGCCGCTTCCAGGACGCGGTCATGCGCGATGACGAACTCGCTGCCGGAGCGGCGGATCAGGCCGGCGGCGACGAGCGCCTGGGCGGCGCGGACGGTCTCCTCGACGCTGGCGCCGGACAGCGCCGCGGCGAACGCCGCCGTGGCCCGGCCGCCGAGGCTGGCGCAGCGTTGCAGGAAGCTCCGCTGCAAGGGCGGCAGGGCGTTGATGCGCTCGAGCATCAGGCCGGCGATCTCGTGCGGTTCCCGTCGCCGATGCTCGTTCCAGATCCACTCCTGCCGGTCGGCATCGAAATGCAGGACCTGCTGGTCGAGCGAGCGCTGCAGCAGCTGGCCGATATGGAACGGGTTGCCGCCCGTCTCGCGGTGGACCACGAAGGCGATCGGCCGGACCTCCTCGGGGCGACTCTTCAGCACGAACGCGACCAGCGCGTTGGTGTCGCGCTCCGTCAGCGGGCCGAGCTTCAGTTCGATGGCGAAGGCGGCCGAGTTCCGGGCGACCGAGAGGATGTCCCGGACCGCCTTGCGTCCCTCCGCCTCGGAGCGGTAGCTCGCGACGAGAAAGACATGGCGGGGTGGCTCCTCGCAGAGCTGGCGCAGGACGTTGAGGCTGCCCTGGTCGAACCATTGCAGGTCGTCGAGAAAGAGCACCAGCGGCGCATCCGCCGTCGCCAGCGCCGCGAGGCTCTCGGCGATGACGCGGGCGGACCGGGCCTGCGCCAGATGGGCGGGGACGTCGGCGATGGTCTGGCTCGATGGCGGAAGGATGGTCGCCTCGGGCACGAGGTCCGCAAGCACGCGCGCGCCGCCGACGACCCCGGCGAGCCGCGATCGCGCCGCTTCGAGCGCGCTCTCGTCGCCGGCCATGAGCTGTGCCAGCGCCGTGCGCAGCAGCTCCGCCATGGGCGCGAAAGGCGTGCCCTGGCGAAGCTCCACGCCCTTGCCGGAGGCGCAGATGGCGTCTCCGCGCCGCGCATCGTTGAGGAAGGTCTCGACGAGGACCGACTTGCCGGCGCCGGGCTCGCCGCTGACGAGGACGATCCGGCGCTGCGAAGACGCGAGAAAGGCGGCATAGAACTCGCCCATCGCCGCCAGCGGCTGGCTGCGGCCGACGAGATGCGCCGCATGCCGCGCCGGCTCGGCGAACTCGCCGCGCGCGAGCTCGAAGGTCTCCGCCTCTCCCGTCGCCGCGACCGACCGCGCGACGCGGGTCAGGTCGGCCTCGAGCGCCCGCGCGGTCTGGTAGCGGGCTCTCGGGTCCTTGGCGAGGAGGCGGTGCAGGATGGCATCGACGATCTCGGGGACATCAGGCCGCGCCAGCCGCGCCGAAGGCGCCTCCACGGCGACATGGGCGTGCAGCCAGCCGGGGAGGTCATCGGCCGAAAGCGGCGTCGAGCCGGTCAGGAGTTCGTGCAGCAGGACGCCGAGGGCGTAGAGATCGCTCCGCGCGTCGGCGGGGGAGGCGTCCGGGCGGATGAGTTCCGGAGCGGCATAGGGGAGGTCCGCGTCGGCAACGCGCCGATCCTCCGATGCGCCGAACTCGGCCGCGGCCATCCACGCGAAGCCGATGAAGCGGGATTGTCCATCTGGACCAATGAGGATGCGGTCCGGCGAAAGTCGTCCATGGATGACGCTGGCGGCATGCAGCCGCGCGAGAGCGCCCGCTACGGCGGCGGCGCGGTCGAGGAAGGCTGCGATCGCCATCGGTCGGCCGGCGAACTCGGCGAGGCTCCGTCCGGTACGGGCGGGATAGACGAGGGCGAGGCGGTCCTCTTCGCCGATGAAGAGCGGCGGCTCTGCGAGCGTGTCGCCGAGCGTCAGGGCGAGCCCGGCCTCGAATTGCAGGCGGCTCGCCGCCGGCGTGTTCCAGTCGGCGAGGCGGATGCGCCAGTCGCGTCCTTCGGCGTCCCTCGCCAGACAGTCGTCGATCCCCGTCTCGGTCGACCGCTCGCTGATGGCAAGCGACGACAACCAGTCGGCGTCCTTCGATCCGAGGCGGCTCGCGAGCTGGTTGCTCAGGAGATAGGGCGATTGCGGTGCGGCGACGACGTGCTCGCGGGAGACATCGCTCACATGACTGCTGGAGTGCATGGTCGCCTCTTGTTGCGCTTTGCCGGCCGGGGACGGGGGACTGCCGACGCTGAAGACGCAGTCTTGCCCCAGGCGGGTGGATTCGTCTTTGCCAGAAACGCTGTTGTTTTTGCCGGAATTGATGCATTGATCGGCGGGGCATGACGCTGCCCAATCGGCGGGCATGCGAAAAGATCGCCCACGGACAAGGATCCCGAGATGGCGGGCCTGCACGAATTCGGCCGCAGGAAGTTCCCGAGAGGCGAGGTCGTGCTGTCTTCGGCGCGACGAAACTGGACCGGCATGGCCGCCGAGATCCGCAATCATCCGGCCGGCGAGATTCCGCCGCCGGTTCCCCAGCAGATGGAGATCACGCTCGCCCTCACCGGGTCCAGGGTCGGGACCGTCGAGCGGCGCGGCGGCGGCGAGTTCCAGGCGACGATCGCCCGGCCCGGCACACTCTGGCTCTGCCCGATCGGGCTGGTCGAGGATTCGATCCGCATCACGGACGATCTCAGCCATATCCTGCACATCTATATCGGCCGCGACGTTTTCGAGGATATCTCGCAATCGACCTCGCGCCCGGTCTCGCCGGAGAGCGTCGCCTACAGGGCCGATCTCGACGATGCCTTCCTGCGGCAGATGGCCTACCGGATCGGTGCCGAGCTGGAGGAGGAGACATCCGTCGGCCGCTTCCTGGTCGATGGCCTCGCGCGCGCCATGGCGGCGCATCTGGTCGCCAATCATATCGGCGAATTGCCGAAGGACAGCGCCGCGTCATCGATCGAGCATGCGAAGCTCCGCCGCGTCATCGACTACATCAACGACAATCTCGGGGAAGACATTTCGGTCGCCGAGCTCTCGGACATCGCCTGTCTCAGCCATCATCACTTCGCGCGTGCCTTCCGGTCGGCCATCGGCGTGCCGCCGCATCGCTTCATCAGTTCGCTGCGGCTGCAACGCGCGCAGGATCTTCTGGCCAATACCAGGGCGAGCCTCGCCGAGGTCGCATTTGCCTGCCGGTTCTCGTCGCAGTCGACCTTCACCCGCGCCTTCCGCAAGCATGTCGGCGTTTCGCCGGGTGAATACAGGCGCAAGGCCGGCACCTAGGCCGATCCATCCACCGGCCGGGGAATGAATCTGCCAGGTACCGGACCTTGCGGTTCGGGCAGGCCATATGGGCGGCCCGCCGTCGCGTCGTCCCGCGTCAGGCCTTCACGAAGGCCAGCAGGTCGGGGTTGATGACGTCGGCATGGGTGGTCAGCATGCCGTGCGGGAAGCCCGGATAGATCTTCAGCGTGCTGTCCTTGATCAGCTTCGCCTGCAGCAGGGCCGCATCCTTGTAGGGAACGACCTGGTCGTCGTCGCCCTGCAGGACGAGGGTCGGCACGGTGATCGCCTTGAGGTCGTCCGTCTGGTCCGTCTCGGAGAAGGCCTTGATGCCTTCGTACTGGGCGATGGCGCCGCCCATCATGCCCTGCCGCCACCAGTTGTCGATGACGCCCTGCGAGACCTTGGCGCCCGGCCGGTTGAAGCCATAGAACGGGCCCGAGGCGACATCGAGATAGAACTGGGCGCGGTTGGCGGCCAGCGCCGAGCGGAAGCCGTCGAAGACGGCGATCGGCGTGCCTTCGGGATTGCTGGCGGTCTTCACCATCAGCGGCGGAATGGCGGAGACGAGCACGGCCTTGGCGACCCGCCCCTGCGGCTGCCCGAAGCGGGCGACATAGCGCGCCACCTCGCCGCCGCCGGTCGAATGGCCGATATGGACGGCGTTGCGGAGGTCGAGATGCTCGACGACGGCCGAGGCGTCGGCGGCGTATTGCTCGATCGTGTTGCCGCTGTCGACCTGCGAGGAGCGGCCATGACCGCGGCGGTCATGGGCGACCACGCGGTAGCCCTTCGACAGGAAGAACAGCATCTGCGCGTCCCAGTCGTCGGCCGAGAGCGGCCAGCCGTGATGGAAGTGGATCGGCTGGGCGTCCTTCGGACCCCAGTCCTTGTAGAAGATCTCGGTGCCGTCCTTCGTCTTCACAAAGCCGCTGCTCATTCTCGTCTCTCCGTCCTTGGGTGCCGCGCCGGAACTGGCGCCTGGATTGCCTGCAACGGCGCTTGCCGGGAGGATCGTCGTTGCCGCGAGGCCCGCGGCAATGCCGAACACGCCCCGGCGCGTCATCGGGAGATGCCCCGTCCGGATCGCGGCAGGCCCCTCCGAACGGTGTGTCGTGTCGGGTGCCCGTCCGGGGACGATCGGGAACATGCCCATGGCCGTGATCTCCTGCGTGCCGTTGCCTACGAGACAGAGGCTAGAGGTCGGCACCCGCGGGATGAATCGTACGGGCGGATCGGCGGCGCATACGTTGGTATGCCGCGGGTGCGGTTCCGTATCGCCCATGAGCGGCAGGCGTGCGCGGCCTGGCGCCGTGCGGCCGGCGGAGGTGGAGAAGGCTGCGCAAATGGCGGGCGCGGCCGATCCGGCCGTCCCGTCGGGACGTGATCGCGAAGGGGGAGATCAGTGCGGCGCGCTGCCCAGCGCGCGCTCGACATGAGCGGCGATCTCGTTGCCGTCGAACGGCTTGGAGAGGATCGCGACGGCGCCGCGCTCGATCACGCGGGCCTCGACGGCCTTTTCGGGAAAGGCGGTGATGAAGATCATCGGCACGGTGTCGCCGTCGGCCACGAGCTGGTCCTGAAGGTCCGGTCCCGACATCTGCGGCATCTGCACGTCGCTGATGATGCAATCGGGCTCGTGGCGCTCCGGCGCATGCAGGAAGGCCATGGCCGAGGGAAAGAGCATGACCTCGTAGCCGAAGGACCGGAGCAGGCTCTGCAGGGCGAGCCGCACGGACGCATCATCGTCGATGACGGCTATCACACTGGATGCATTCACAATATTCGTCCCAAGCCGTCGCCGCCATCCTGAAGATAGCGTGTCGCAGCGTCCGCGTGCAGATATACGGACGTTTGCCTGCTCATCCGCGCCCCGACATGCCGAGATCGCTCGCCGCGCGGACGAGATCCGCAAGGGTCCGCGTCTCCATCTTCTTCATCATCCTGCCGCGGTGGATCTTCACCGTGATCTCGCTCAAGTCGAGTTCGCCGGCGATCTGCTTGTTCATCAGGCCGGCGACCACCAGCGCCATCACCTCCTTCTCGCGGGCGGTGAGGCTCTCGAATCGGCGGCGCAGGTCGAGGAGCTGGCGGTCGTTGCCGCGCCGCTGCCGGTCGCGCTCGATGGCGGCGGTGACCGCGTCGAGCAGATCCTGATCGCGGAACGGCTTGGTGAGGAAGTCGACGGCGCCGGCCTTCATCGCCCGAACGGACATCGGGATGTCGCCGTGGCCGGTCATGAAGATGACGGGGATATGATTGCCCGAGCGCGCGAGCAGGGCCTGGAAGTCGAGGCCGCTGACCTCCGGCATGCGGATGTCGAGAACGATGCAGCTCGGCGCATTGGCGAAGGGCTGGGCGAGAAGCTGCGGCGCCGAGGCGAAGGTCGCGACCTCCATGCCCACGGAGCGCAGGAGGCTGCTCAGGGCGTCGCGGAGCGAGGGGTCGTCATCCACGACATAGACGATGGGTTCCTGCGTCGCTGCGCGCCGCCCGTCCGACATCGTGTTCATCCGTTGCTCCTTTCGTCATGATCGAGCGGCAGCATTATCCGGAAGAGGGCGCCACGGCTTTCGATCTGGACCGGCGAAATCGTGCCGCCATGCGCCTCGACGATGGTGCGGCAGATGGAGAGGCCCATGCCCATGCCGGTCGGCTTGGTCGTGACGAAGGCCTCGAACAGGCGGCCGGAGACTTCGGGAGAGATGCCCTTTCCGCTGTCGGCGACCTCGACGATCGCGCTCCTGCCGTCGCTTCGGGACGCGATGCGGATCCAGCCGTCCGCATCCTCGATGGACTGGATGGCGTTGACGATCAGATTGATGAGCACCTGCTGGATCTGCACCCGGTTGCCGTGCAGCGGCGGCAGATCGGCCGCGAGGTCGGTCTCGATCCGCACGCCGTGGATCGTCAGTTCGCTGCGCAGGAGATGCACGGTCGCTTCGATCGTGTCGTTCATGTCGAAGTCGTGATGCTCGACAGTCGCGCCGCGGCCGGTCAGCCGGCGGATATGGGTCACCACCTCGCTCGCGCGCCGGCCGTCGGCGATCATCCGGTTCACGGCCTGGTCGACCTCGACGAGATTGGGCGGCTCGCGCCGCATCCAGCGCAGCGCCGCCTCGCCATTCGCCACCACGCCGGCCAGCGGCTGGTTCACCTCATGCGCGATCGACGCCGTGAGTTCGCCGAGGGTGGCGAGCCGCGAGACGCGTGCGAGTTCCTGCTGCGCCCTGTGAAGGGCGAGCTCGGCGTCGCGCTCCGCGGTTTCGTCCCGCACCGCGCCGGTGCGCATCACCCTGCCCGAGCGGCTCACCGACTGTTCGGTGACCATATGGAGGTGGCGCACGGACTGGTCCGGCATCGTCAGGCGGAAGAGAAGATCGAACACCTCGGGCGATTCATGGGAGGCTGCGATCCGCGCGATGGTCTCCGCGCGGTCGTCGGGATGGAGGCGCGCCTCGAACATCGCGCGGGTCGGCGGCGCATCCGCCGGATAGCCGAAAATGCGGGCGGTCTCGGCGGACCAGCTGAAATCGCCGCCGGCGATGTCGCAGCTGACGCTGCCCGTCTGGCTGAGGCGCTGCGCCGTGCGCAACTCGGCTTCGCGCCGGCGGAGCGAGTCATGCGCCAGGCGCAGCTCCGTAATGTCCGTGTTCGTCTCGAGCAGCGCCGCAGCCTCGCCCTCCGCCCGGCTGATCGACCACCGTGCCAGGACCACCACCTTGGCGCCGTCGCGACGCCGGCGCATGAGCTCGCCCTCCCAGCGGCCGGTGGCGCTCACCTGCTCGACGAGGCTCGAGCGCGGCGTGGCGAATTCGGTCGCGAGCAGTTCGTCGGCGTCCCGGCCGACGGCCTCGTCGGCTGGCCAGCCATAGAGATCCGCGGCGCCGTCGCTCCAGTAGGTGACGAGATTGTCGCGGCCGCGGACGAAGATGGCCTCATGCGAGAGATCGAGCAGCGCCGCCTGCTTCGCCAGCGACTGTGAATCCTTCTTGCCGCGGATGAGCAGAAGCGTGGCCGCCATGATGGCGAGGAGCGCGATCGCGCAGCGCATGATCGCATCGCCCGGCCAATCGTCGGAATGGGCGATGAGAAAGCTCGTCAGTGTCAGGACGACGCATAGGAGTGCGACGGCGATCAGCCGTCGGATGCCCAGCGAGGGCGCGACGAGCAGCAGCGCGAGCACATAGAGAACCGCGATCGCGCCGCCGATCGTCGTCAGCGTGTCGATGGCGAACACCACCGCGACGAGAAGGAAACCGAGCAGAGGTGTGATCCGGCGTGCGTGCAGCAGGGATGCCATCGTTCGGTCGCCGAGCCCTCCTGGAGAGGCACGGCCGGCCCGATGCCCCTCACGCCATTGGTGCCGCAGACCTGGCGTGGGTCAATGGCTTCCCTTTCGCTTAGTGGATTCGCGCTGCCGCATAAAGATGAGCCGGCGGCGTTCTGCGGCGTCGCTTTTCCATTCGCACGACGCGAAGGCGGCGACGCCGGCCGATCCCGTCCCATAGGGCGGATCGGAAAGACCATCGCCGGGCCCGCCGGCGACGAAGGGGACAGCGAGACGGCCCTTGCCGCCGCGTTCCCCTTCAACAGCCGAGGCAGCCATCATGACCACTTCCCGCATCGCCACGGGCGCCGTCCCCGCTCTCAGCACGCCGTCCGACTTCTCGTCGAACGCCAAGGACGAGATCGCGGCGTCGCTGACCCGCCTGCTGGCGGACGTCTTCGCGCTCTACATCAAGACGAAGAACTTCCACTGGCATGTCTCGGGCCCGCATTTCCGTGACTATCACCTGATGCTGGACGAGCAGGGCGAGCAGATCTTCGCCATCACCGACGACATCGCCGAGCGCGTCCGCAAGATCGGCGGCACGACACTGCGCTCGATCGGCGAGATCGCGCGCCTGCAGCGGATCGCCGACAACGATCTCGATTTCGTGGCGCCGGCCGACATGCTGGCCGAGCTTCGCGACGACAACATCCAGCTCGCCGCCAGCATGCGCGAGGCGCACAAGATCGCCGAGGAGTTCGGCGACGTCGCGACCACCAGCATGCTCGAAGTGTGGATCGACGAGGCCGAGCGCCGCACCTGGTTCCTGTTCGAGACGGCCCGCGAGCCCGGCCGGCGCTGAGCGCAAGCGCCGAGAACATTGCGGGGGTCATACCTTGGTATGATCCCCGTCATGCCAAGTCATGCAGGCGCAGGATGCTCGTAGAATGGGGCCCCGAACCGGACATTCCTAAACTCGCAATCGATCACGGCGCCGACCGCGACAAAGGTCCTCGAAGGACAGCGTCGCATGGCTGCCGCGAAGGTCGAACCCCGATCGTTTGCGAGGCACGAGCATGTTCCAGGCCCCCGTCCTTTCCGTAGGCATTCCCACCTCTTCCCCGATTCCGCCGTCGGCTTTCGGCGGCGGCCCCGCGAGCCGGACGACGTCGGTGCCGGGCTTCGTCCTCGGCCTCATCCTCGACGAGGCCGCCATCGCCATCTCCTTCCCGGCCGTCGAGACGGGCGCGCCCGGCGCGGGCGTCGAGCTCGTGGAAAGGGTCGAGTCCCTTCTTCCCGGCTCGCTCGACATCTTCAGCGTGCATTCGGCGAGCCTCGAGCTCGGGGCCTTCTTCGGGCGCCTGAGGGCCGGGCGTCTCCATGCCGGCTTCATGATCATTGACCTTCGCGGCACCGACGACGCCGGCCTCGCGCCGCTCGCGACGGCGCTGATCGCGGCGCTGCCCGACGATATGACCGGGGCGATGCTCTATGCCGACGCGATCGGCGCCAACATCGCCGCCCGAGAGGCGAAGGAAACACATGGCGCGTCCGGTCGCCGACGGTCCTGCGGCCTCCTCCCCAAATGGCGGCTGAAGCGCGTCATAGACTATATCGATGCCCATCTCGACGAGCCGATCACGCTCGCCGATCTCGGCGCCGCCGCCAAGCTGACGCGCATGCATTTCGCGGCCCAGTTCCGGGCGACGACCGGCCTCCGCCCGCACGAATATCTGCTGCGGCAGCGCGTCGAGCGGGCGAAGACTTTGCTTCTCGACGACGACTTCTCCATCGTTGAGGTCGCTCTGGCGGTCGGCTTCCAGACGCAGGCGCATTTCACCACCATCTTCGGCCGTTTCGTCGGCGAGACGCCCTATCAGTGGCGCCGCGCCCGCGCCTCCGAGCGGCGGTCCTCGGCGACGAGTTCGGCCTTCGCCCGCGTCAGCCGCAACCCTTCGGCAGCCGGCGTCCCGCTCGGCATGGCGTGAAGCGCCCCGACGATCATCTTGTGACGCCCATCATCGATGCGGCCGCGCCGGGAAACCAGCGCGGCCGCATCTGTCTTGATGCCGGCGATTCAAGCTCATCCCTGCGTATATCGGAAATGTTCAAACATATAAATCCGATGCACAGCCGGATAATTATCCGGAACCGCGAAATGAACGATCTTTCTTCCATCGACGACGCGCCGCGTGTCGATCAGGAACTGAAATCCAAGCAAGGGAATCGTATCATGAAGCAGGTTATCCTCATCGCCATGGCCGCGGTCATGGGAAGCGTCGTCGCCGCCATCGCCGCCCAGCAGACCGATGGCGTGGTCAAGTCCGTCAATGCCTCGACCGGCACCCTCGAGCTCCAGTCGGGCGAGAATTTCACCTTCAAGAACGGCACCGTGCTCTACGGCCTCGCCCCCGGCGATCGCGTCGGCGTCGCCCATGAGGGCAGCATCGGCATCGGCGCCTACAACCCGCATCCGGCCACCCAGGACGACATCGACATCGAGTGATGCACAGCCGAGGTTCTGGTGGAAGCACGGCGCCTCTCCGCGCTGCCACCGGAACCCACGGGCTTTTCGCCAGCCCCGGATCCGTCCGGCCGCCCCGCGGTCGTCCGGTCCCGGGCTCGCTGCTTTGAGGGCGGATGACCGGGCGCTGCGGCCAGGCGGCGACGCCGCTTCAGTAATCGAGGGCGGCCTCCTGCCCATCGAGCTCGCGCAGGAGCAGCCGTGCCGTCTCGTCGTCGATCAGGCGCTCGGCCACCATGGCGGCGACCTCCGCGCGCTCGGCATGGAGCGCAGCGATCCGCAGATCGCGCTCCGCGGCCTCGCGGCCATCGCCGGCTCCAGCGGCTCCGGCCGAGGCGCCGAGGCGATCGAGCCGCGCGCGATAGGAGGACAGGATCGTCGCCGATGCCTCGTCCCACGGCTGGCCCTCGCCATCCGCCCTGCCTCCGCGCTGCTCCGCCGCGTGTTCCACGGCGGCCATGGCCGCCGCCGCTGCGCGGAGCCGCGCCGCGCGCAACGTGTCGTCGTCGCCCTCGGTGGCTGCCGCGGCGATGCGGCGGGCGAGCAGCGGCAGGGCGATATTCGCGATGACGAGCGATGTCAGGATGACGCCGGCCGCCGCTGCGACCACGAGGTTCCGCGACGGGAAGGTGGCGCCGTCCGGCAGGACGATCGGCAGCGCCAGCGCGGCCGCGAGCGTCACGGCGCCGCGGACACCCGAGAAGGTCATGGCGAGGATCGTCAGGACGCGGACCCGCGTGCAGGCGCCCCGCAGTTGCCGGCGATCGTGCCAGAGCGCCATGGCCGTCACCCAGGCGAGGCGGATGAGCGTCAGCGCCGCCCAGGCGACGAGGGTGACGAGGACGAGGCGCCAGGCGCCGGCCAGTCCGTTCGCCGGCAAATCGGCGGCGGCTTGCGCGACGATGCGCGGCAACTGCTCGCCGAGCAGCACGAAGATGACGCCGTTCAGCGTGAATTCGAGCGTCTCCCAGAACGCCGCGCGCCGCAGCCGCGTGAGCGGCAGCGCCGTGCCGCCCAGTTCCCAGCGTCCCATCACCATGCCTGCCGCGACCGGGGCGAGGATCCCGGAGGCGCCGAGCGCGACCGCCGCGTGATAGGCGGCATAGGGCATGAGCAGGCTGATGAGGATCTGCGTCGCGGTGGTTTCGCCGAGACGGGCCGAAACCGCGTTCTTGACGCTGAGAAGGACCATGGCGACGCCCGTGCCGATCGCGAGCCCGCCGCCGCCGACCCAGGCGAGCTGCGCGAGAAGGGTCGGGCCCGTCGGCGCCATGGCTGAGCCGAGCAGCAGCACGAAATGCAGGCAGATGAGGGCCGATGCGTCGTTGAGCAGCGCCTCGCCCTCGACGATCCTCAGGATGCGCCGGGCGAGCGGCACGCCCCTGAGCAGCGCGATGCCGGCGATCGCGTCGGTGGGCGAGAGGACCGCCACCAGCGCGAGCGTCGCCACGAGCGGCAGTCCCGGCATGAGCGCGGCGAGCGCCGGCCCGACGCAGAGCACGGTGACGAGCACGAGCCCGATGGCGAGCGAGGCGATCGGCCCGGCGCGTTGCAGCAGCTCCCGGCCGGAAAACCGCCAGCCGTCGAGGAACAGGAGCGGCGGCAGGAACAGGACGAAAAACAGCTCGGGGTCGATGCGCACGGCATCGACCCCGAGGCGGCCCATCGCGGCGCCGAGTGCGATCTGGATGAGCGGCGTTGCCACCAGAGGCAGGAGCCGGCCGAGCCAGCTGCTCACCACGACGGCGACGACGAGCACGAGGACGAGGTCGAGCGTCGCCATAGCGATGGCCGGCTACTCGGCGGGGGGCCGCCGCTTTCAGGTCAGCTGGTAGGAGCGGGCTCCGGTGCCGGCCAGGTGGCCGCCATCGACGATGAGATATTCGGGACGGATCGGGCGGCCCTCGAAGAAGCACTCGAGGATCTCGAGCGTGCCGGCCGCATAGCGGGCCTGGGCCGAGAGCGAACTGCCCGACATATGCGGCGTCATGCCGTTGTTCGGCATCGTGCGCCACGGATGGTCGACGGGCGCTGGCTGGGGAAACCAGACATCGCCCGCATAGCCGGCGAGCTTGCCGCTGGCGAGCGCCCGCACCACGGCATCGCGGTCGCAGAGCTTGCCGCGCGCAGTGTTGATGAGATAGCTGCCGCGCTTCACATGCTCGAACATCCGGTCGTCGAACATGTTCTCGGTCGAGGGATAGAGCGGCGTCTGCAGGTTGATGACGTCGCAGGCGGCGACCAGTTCTTCCGGCGTCGCGTGGAAGGTCAGCCCGAGCTCCTGCTCGACCGCCTCGGGAAGGCGATGCTGGTCCATGTAGTGCAGCTTGACGTCGAAGGGCTTGAGGCGCCTCAGCACCGCGAGGCCGATGCGGCCGGCGGCGATCGTGCCGAAATGCATGCCCTCGAGATCGTAGCTGCGGCTGACGCAGTCGGCGATGTTCCAGCCGCCGTTGAAGGCGATCTGGTGCGCCGGCAGGTAGTTCCTGACGAGCGATAGCACCATCATCACGACATGCTCGGCGACGGAGATGCTGTTCGAATAGGTCTCCTCGGCGACGGTGATGCCGCGCGCGGCGGCGGCCTTCAGGTCGACATGGTCGGAGCCGATGCCCGCCGTGACCGCCAGCTTCAGCTTCTTCGCCTTGGCGATCCGCTCGGCCGAGAGATAGGCCGGCCAGAAGGGCTGCGAGATGACGATGTCCGCGTCGACGAGATGCCGGTCGAACGTCGAATCGGCGCCGTCCTTGTCGCTGGTCACGACGAGTTCGTGACCGTTCGCCTCGAGATAGGGGCGAAGGCCCAACTCACCGGAGACGCAGCCGACCAGTTCGCCGGGCTTGAAGCCGAGCGGGGATTTCGGCGTCGGCGTCGTTTGCCCGCCGGGATAGCTGGCGATGGTGGGGATCGTGTCGCGGGCATAGGCCGGCGGATAGCCGGTGACCGGGTCGGGGTAGAGGACGCAGAGAACCTTGGCCATGGCGGCGTTCCTTTCGGGGGAGCGGAAGGGGGCGCCCAGGATGCGGGGGGAGGAAGGGAGCCGTCGTCGCGGGGAATCCGGCGAAGGGGGCGTGACTTCGCAGGAGGGCTGGCGCCGGGGAGGACGGGGCCAGCGGAACGCGGACGACTTCGGGCATCCTGGGCGCTAGGGAAGTCTTTCAGGGGCGGGGCCGGGCGTCTTTCCGAAAGAGCGGCGTCCTTTCACGATCGCACGCTGTCATCGAAGATCGGCTCGGACCCGCGGCCGGGGCGGCCGTCAGCCCTTGACGACGGGCTGGCGCGTCGCGCGCAGCGAGCCGAGGAGCGGATCGCCGACGTCGAGATGGCCCTGGACGAGATGCTTCGGCGTCAGCGCCAGCCAGTTGTTGAGCGAGACGTCCTTGTACTCGCCGGTGTGGAAGACGTTCAGGACCCGCATCGGCTCGTCGCCGATGTTCTCGATGTAGTGGGCGAGCGTCTTCGGCACATAGCCGACATCGCCGGCGACGAAGTCGAAGGTGCGGGCATTGGCGACCGCGTCGAACACGGTCATGCGCGCCTTGCCGGTGACATAGTACTGGATCTCGTCGGCATCGGGATGCCAGTGGATCTCGCGCATGCCGCCCGGCTCGAGATCGATGAAGAGGGCGGCAAGATTGGTGACGCCGAAGGTCTTCTGGTCGATCACCTTGGTCGCCCCGCCCGGGAAGGGCGTCGCGGGGACCTCGGAGGCGCGGAAGACATACTTGTCCGTGAAGGTGACGGCCCCGAGCGCCTTGCGGACCTCGTCGAGCGGCGGGGGAACCGGCTGGCGGAAGATGTACTTCTCATGCGCCGGGGTGCCGTCGAAGGCCTCGGCCGGCACGCCGAAATTCTTGGCCAGAACTTCGCGCGGGGTATGGGCGAACAGCTCGGTCACGAGCAGCGTCTGGTTCTCGGAGAAATTGCCGTCGTTGAAGACGAGGACGAACTCCGTGCCTTCCTCGAGGCCCTGGATCGCATGCGGGAAGCCGGCCGGGGCGAGCCACAGATCGCCGGGGCCGAGATCCTCGATCAGCGTCTGGCGCTGGTCGTCGACGAGATAGAAGCGCACGCGGCCCTTGAGCACATAGGCCCACTCGGCCTCCTTGTGCCAGTGCAGCTCGCGCACGACGCCGGCCGGAAGGCGCATGTTGACCATCGCGAGTTCCTTCAGCGAGCCGAGCTCGCGCTGCGTCACCTCGCGGGCCCAGCCGCCGTCCTCGAGGCGGTTGTGCGCCATCGCGAAGGGGAATTTGAGGTTCGGGATGCCGCCATGGTCGGACAGCGGCGGGATCAGGATGTCCGGGTTCTGCGCCTCGACCTCGGGGTTGCGCGGCCCGACAATGTCCGCGCCCAGAGTGCCCACGATGGGCTGCTTCAGAATAGTCATCGCAAATCTCGCCTGTGTCATGAAATGAAGGGGAAGCAGATCGTCCGAGTTTTCAAGTACATCGGATGTCGATGCCGGATGACTGCTCCGTTTGCCCAGTCAAGATAGGCCGGATCGTCGGTCGCCCTCCAGTGAACCGCCATATAGGCGATGTATACGGAGGTATGCTCCCGGTCCGGATGTCGGGCCGCGAAGCCAACGCCCGTATGATGGCGCGGCGAGGCCCGGAGTGAGACCGTCGGCGAGGCACCGCGCCATCCGCTTCGCGAGCGCGCGTCAGCCCCCGCGTCCCGCCCTCCCCATCGCAATCGATCCGGTCGCCGGGGCGGCGTCCTTCCGTGGACAGCGGCGGTGCCACCCGAGCCAGGCGCGCCTCTCCCGCGTCCCCCCGACCCTCCAGAAGCGACGTGACCGACATGAACGCGAATACCCAGATACCGAGCCCGGCCGATGCCGGTGCCAGCCCCGTCGAGGCCGCCGCCCGGCCTCCCTCACCCCCCGCCGCCGCCCGATCGGAAGCGCGCTGGCCCTTCGCCTTCGCCCTGACCCTGACGGGCCTCGCAGGCTTTCTCGATGCCGCGGCCTTCGTGCGGTTCAACCACCTCTATGTCTCGTTCATGAGCGGCAACAGCACGCATCTCGGCATCGCGATCGCCGACTGGGCGGTGCCGGATCTCGTCGCCGTTCTCGGCGTCATCGCGGCATTCGTCGCCGGAGCCGCGGTCGGCACCGCCGTCGCCGACCATGTCGGCGCGCGGCTCATCGGCCGGGTGCTCGCGCTCGAGGCCGTGCTGTTCGCCGCCGCGCTCCTCGCGTCGCTGGCGTCGCTTTCGCTGCCCTGCGTGATGATCGTCGCGCTGACGATGGGCATCCAGAACGTGCTGCATCAGGCGGTGGGCGGCGTCGATGTCGGCAAGGGCTTCGTCACCGGCATGCTCTTCCGCTTCGGCCAGTCGATCGCGCGCATGGCGGAGGCGAAGCTGACATGGGGCACCGCCTCGACCTCGCTTCTGAACTGGCTCGCCTTTGTCGGCGGCGCGGCGCTCGGCACTCTCGCCATCGGCGCGCTCGATTTCACCGCCTGCCTCGTCGTCGCGCTGGCGCTGGTGCTTGCCATGCTGGTCGTGGTGCCGCTTCGCGGTCGCTAGCACCGCACACGCACAACGCCCCGGCCTGAGGTTCTGGCTTCAGGCCGGGGCGTTGTTGTTCCTGCCGGGTGCAAGGCGCCGAAGCCCCTCGATCAGGGCCGCGGCCTGTCTGGCTGGATGGAAACCGTCGCCGTCAGCCCCGCAACGAGCCTCACCGAGGGCGGCACGTCGTCGAGCACGACGCGGACCGGGACGCGCTGAGCGAGGCGCACCCATGTGAAGACCGGATTGACTGTCGCCAGACCGGAGCCGTCCGGTTCGGCATTGGCGACGGCGATGCCGCGGCCTATGCCGACGACATGCCCGCCGAGCGGCTCGGGATGCGCCATCAGCGAGACCCGCGCGCTGTCGCCGACTTCGATTCCGGAAAGCAGCGTCTCCTCGAAATAGCCGTCGACCCAGAAGCTGTCGCTGTCGACGACGGAGAGGGCGCGCTGGCCGCTGGTCGCATAATCGCCGGGCTGGGTGAGGAGATTGGTGATGTAGCCGTTCACCGGCGAGACGATCCGCGTGCGCTCGAGGTCGAGCTTCGCCTTGTCGCGCAACGCCGTCGCCTGCTGCAGCGTGGCGGCCGCCACCGCCGCCGATGCCGCGAAGCTCTGCTGTTCCTCCCTGGAGACGGCGAGCGAATTGAGCTGGGCCCGTCGCGCGGCCTCGATCGTCTTGTTGTCGAGGTCGGCCTGCGCCCCGGCGACGGCCGCTTCGGCATTGGCGAGCGCGATCTCGTAGTCGCTGGGGTCGATGACCATCAGCAGGTCGCCCTTGTGGACGAACTGGTCGGCCTTCACCGGCAGCTCGGTGATGCGTCCGGAGACCTGCGGCGTGACCGTCACGACATAGGCGCGCACCGTCCCGTCCCGCGTCCAGGGCGTCGTCATGTAGACTTGCCACATGCGCCAGCCGAGAGTGCCGGCGAGGCCGAGTGCGGCGAGCGTGACGAGAACGGCGAGGAGGGACCGAAGCCAGGGAAGAAGCCGGGACGCAAGGCCCCTTCCGCGCGGCACGGCGGGTTCCGCGACACTATCCGTCGTGGTCATGGATGCTCTCCGAAATGGATCACGATGAGTGAGAGGGTGATGACGTAGAGGCAGAGGTTGAACAGGCCCGGATGCCACATGCGGCCGAGCAACCTCACGCGCGCCGTGGCCATCGTGATCGGCGTGACGACCAGCCAGGCGGCGAACATCATCACGACGAAGGGCGAGATGAGGACGCCGAGAATATCGACCTCGGTGAACATGGCGCAGGCTCCTCAGGTCTGGGCGGATGGGACGGCGCCCGAAGCGAGCAGCCCGGGCTGGCCGTCGATGGCGTCGACGATCACGGCGATCTCGGCGGTGAGGTCGTTCGCATCGCGCATCGCGGCGAGCGCCTCGAAGTGGCCGCGCGCGCCCTGAAGATCGGCCGCCGCGAGCGCAGAGAGGCCCTCGCTCGCGAGGCGGCGGCGGTCGGGATCGAGCCGCGCCCGCTTCAGGCGGATCACGGCCTCGCCGACCGCGAGCAGCGAGAGCAGCGCGCCGGCATCGGCAAGGCTCGCCTGCGCGGGAATGGCCTCCAGACGCCGTTCCAGCCGCCGCGACCACGCGCTCGGCCGGCTCGCCGTCGGGCGCCGCATCTCGCGGCGCAATTCGCGCAGCGACCGCCCGATGAAGCGCCGCATGCGCAGCGTCGGGCCGGGGACGGGCAGCGCGGCGAAGAAGAGGACGCCGACGAGATTGCCGGCGATGATGGCGAGGCAGAGATTGAGATAGGCTGCGGCGTCGTAGCTCGGCGGGTTGCCGACGCCGAGCATGGGCAGCGCGCTGATCGACATGGCGAGGAAGACGATCGGGTGCCAGGTCCCGGCCTGCATGAAGCCGAGCGCCGCGAACAGCAGGAAGAGCACCACGAGGAGCGCCGGAAAGGTCGTGAGGGCAGGCAGCAGGCCGAAATAGAGCGCGCCGGCCACGACCGCCATCAGGCTCGTGCCGAGGGCGTTGTCCCAGGCGAGCGCCGGCGCCAGATCGTCGCGCGCCACGAAGATCAGCGTCGCGACGGCGGTGAAGACGATGGCGAAGCCGCCGTTGGACCAGCCGCTCGCGATGGCGAAGGCCGATACGGCGAGAACGGCGGCGAAGGCGCGGAATGCCGCCAGCAGCCCGAACAGCGGATCGTCGATCACGAGGCGCGGCCGCCGCGCGGGTTGCGGGTCCGCGCTCTGGCCGCGCAGCATCAGCAGCGCATCCGCCGCCAGCACGAGGAAGGTGGCAAGGTCGCGCGCCGCGCCCCGCAGCAGCGCGTCGATCGCCGCGCCGCCCTCCATCGCCCGAAGCTCAGCCAGCACATGGCGGCTCGCCGCGCGGATACCGGCCGGATCGCGGGCGACGCTTCCGGCGCCGAGCGGGGCCAGCAGCCGCCCGAGAGCCGCGCGCGTCGCGGCGGTGTCGTCGCCGGAGATCCTGCCGGGATGGTGGCCGATCGTGCGCCAGCTCACCAGCGAGGCGACCAGCGCCTCGCGCGCCGCATGCAGATTGCCGCGCCGCGCATGGCAGCGGGCCGAACCTGAGACGGCGGCGCCGATCGCCGCGTTGAGCGGCGCCAGCGAATGGACGATCTCGCGCCGGGCGGCGCGCATGGCGTCCGTCTCCGCTTCGCTCGCCATCGAGGCGACGAAGCCCGCCGCCATCTGGTCCGCGATGCGCGCCAGCAGGCCGGAGAGCTGGCGTCCGGCAAGACCGGGATCGGTGACCAGCATCACGAAGGTCGCGGCGCCGATGCCGATGCCGATCTCGCTGACGCGGATGAGGGAGAGGAAGAAGGCGTCGGTCGGATCGCTCAGCGTGTCGGTGAAGATGATCGTCGCCGTGATCCCGGCAAGCGCCGCCGCATAGGCGGCGAAGCCTTGCAGCGCGACCGCGGCGAAGCCGCAGAACCCGCAGAAGAGCGCCAGGCCGAGGATGAGCAGGTCACGCTGCTGCGCGAACAGCCCGAGCAGCGCCACCATGACCAGCGCGCCGGTCAGCGTGCCGATGATCCGGAAGCGCCCCTTCTGAAGCGAGGCGCCGAAGCTCGGCTGGCAGACGATGGCCGCCGTCGTTGCGGCCCAGAAGGAGTTCGGAAGCTCGAGAAAATAAGTGATCGAGAGCGTCAGGCAGACCGAGGTCGCGAGACGGAGGCCGAAGGAGAGGCGAGGGCCGAACCGGCCCTTCAGCCAGAGGATCGCCTGGAGCGGGCCGCGGGAGTCCCGGCCCGCCGCGAGGCCGAGGGGGGACGTCACGCTCATGCCGCGTCATCTCCGACACCGTGGGGGATGGCATGAGGCTAGGCATCGGGCCGGAAAGCGAAATCATACGCCGGTGGTGGCGGGTAGTACCTTGGTTTGCCTCCCGCGACGGGCGCGGCCGGACGCGCTGCGAGCGCCATTCCGCCAAACCTAAGTATGAGCGCCGCACGCCAAGGGTCGATTCACCTGCGCCGGCGGCAGGCAGACAATGGCCGCCATCAGTGCAGGAGCCGGCGTCGGCGGGATGGACCCATCCCCTCCCGCAGCGGCGTCGGCGGACGAGGAACGACATCATGGCAGAGCAGATGGCCCCGGCCCCAGGCGCGCACCTTCCGCCGGGCACGCGCGCCCCCGACTTCACGCTTCCCGCCACGCCCGACCAGCGGCTCTCGCTCGCCGAGATGCGCGGCCACCCGGTCATCCTCGCCTTCTATCCGGCCGACTGGAGCCCGGTCTGCGGCGACGAGGTCAGCCTCTTCAACGAGGTGCTGCCCGAGTTTCATCGCTTCGGGGCGCAACTCGTCGGCATCTCGACCGACGGCGTCTGGTGCCATGCCGCCTTCGCGGCCGAGCGCAAGCTGCATTTCCCGCTGCTCGCCGATTTCGAGCCGAAGGGCGAGGTCGCCCGGCGCTACGGCGTCTATCGCGCCGCCGAGGGCGTCGCCGATCGCGCGCTGTTCGTCATCGACGCCGAAGGCGTCATCCGCTGGTCCTATGTCTCGCCGCTCGGCATCAATCCCGGCGCCGACGGCATCCTCGAGGCGCTGGAACAGCTTTCCCCGCAAACCCATGCCGAAGGAGCCGCAGCATGACCCATGGCATTCCCCCGATCGCCGCCGACGATCACGTCCTCGGGCCGTCCGATGCGCCGGTCACGCTGGTCGAATATGGCGATTACCAGTGCCCCTATTGCGGCGAGGCCTATCCGATCCTGAAGGCCGTTCAGCAGGAGATGGGAAGCCGGCTTCGCTTCGTCTTCCGTAATTTTCCGCTGGTCGACATGCATGTCCATGCGCGCCGCGCCGCCCAGCTCGCGGAAGCCGCCGCCGATGCGGGCGTCTTCTGGCCGGCGCATGACATGCTGTTCGAGAACCAGGATGCGCTCGACGACCGCAGCCTCGCCCACTATGGCGACCGGCTCGGCCTCGACCGCGCCGCGCTCGTCTCCGCCTTCGCCGGGCGCTACGACGACAAGATCGAGCGCGACTTCATCGGCGGTATCCGGGGCGGCGTGAACGGCACCCCGAGCCTCTTCATCAACGGTCTTCGCTACGAAGGCCCGCGCGATGTCGAGAGCATCGTCGCGGCGCTGCGCGACAGCGCGGGGCGCGTCGCCCAGCCGGCCCTTTGACCTTATCCCGATCCTGGCCGAGGTGATCCCATGACCATGCAGGACAGCGCCCCGGCGGGGCCCGCCTTCGATCCGCAGGCGAGCGCCACGCTCGGACGCGGCACGACCTTCGCGATGGCCGCCGCAGCGGGCCTTGCCGTCGCCAATATCTATTACAACCAGCCGATGCTCGAACTGATCGAGCAGGACCTGCCCGACCGCCTCGCTGGCGCTATCCCGACGGCGACGCAGCTCGGCTATGCGCTGGGTCTCTTCCTGCTGGTGCCGCTCGGCGATCTCGTCGAGCGGCGGCGGCTGATCGTGCTGCAATTCGCGCTGCTGGCGATCGCCCTCGCGCTCGCCGCCATCGCCCCGAATGCCGCCATGCTGGTCGCGGCGTCGCTCTGCGTCGGCCTTCTGGCGACGGTCGCGCAGCAGATCGTGCCGCTCGCCGCGCATCTCGCGGCGCCCGAGCGGCGCGGGGCGACGGTGGGGACGGTGATGGCCGGGCTTCTGGCCGGCATCCTGCTCAGCCGCACGCTGGCCGGCTTCGTCGCCGCGCATGGCGGCTGGCGCGAGATGTTCTGGCTTTCCGTGCCGCTGGCGATCGCCGCCGCGGTGCTGATGCGTGCCGTCCTGCCCTCGAGCAGCCCCGATTCCACGCTGCCCTATCCGCGGCTGCTCCAGTCGATCTGGCATCTCTGGCGCCTTTATCCGGCGCTGCGCCTCGCCGCGCTGACGCAGTCGGCCCTGTTCGCGGCGTTCACGGTGTTCTGGACAATCCTCGCCTTCCGACTCGCCGAGCCTCGCTTCGGCTATGGCGCCGAGATGGCGGGACTGTTCGGCCTCGTCGGCGCCGTCGGCATTCTCGCCGCGCCCCTTGCCGGGCGCTTCGCGGATTGGCGCGGTGCCTCCGAGGCGGTCGCGCTCGGCGTCGCGGTGACGCTGGTCGCGTGGCTGGTGTTCGGCTTCTGGACGTCGCTGGCAGGGCTCGTCGTCGGCGTCGTGCTGCTCGATTTCGGCATCCAGACGGCGCTGGTCTCCAACCAGCACATCGTCTTCGCCCTTCATCCCGAGGCGCGGGCCCGGCTGAACACGGTGCTGATGGGCACCATGTTCCTCGGCGGCGCGCTCGGCTCGGCCGGCGCGACATTCGCCTGGCAGTTCGGCGGCTGGACGCTGGTCAGCGCGCTCGGGATCGCCTTCGCGGTGCTCGCGACCGTCCTGCAGGTCGCCGGCTGGCGGCGGCGCTAGGCCAACATGGACCGGGATGCTCAGCGGCGCTGCGCATCCCGCCACGCCTTGGGCGATGTCCCGACCTCGCGCGAGAAGATCCGCGTGAAATGGCTCTGGTCCGCGAAGCCGCAGGCGACCGCGACCTCCGCGATCGTCAGCCGGCCTTCGAGCAGCAGCTGCCGGCCCCGGTCGACACGCATCTTCAGCAGCCAGCGATGCGGCGTCATGCCCGTGGCGCGGGCGAACTGCTTGGCGAAATAGCTCGGCGTCAGGCCGCAGGCAACCGCGATCTCGGTGATCGTGAGATTGCCGTCCAGCCGGCTCGCGATCATGTCGCGCGCCCGCTTGAGCTGCCAGGTGGCGAGGCCGCGTGCGACAGCGCGCGGTTCGAGCTCGGTGCCGTAGGCGGCAGCGATATGGGTGCAGAGCGCCACCATCGCCTGGTCGAGGAAGAGCTGGCTGAGTTCGCCGGACCGCTCGAGCGCGGCGGTCATGGCGAGCCCGAGATGGGCGATCACGGGATCGTGGAAGCCCTGGCCCGAGACGACCCGGAGATCCGCCATCGGCGGGCGGCCGCCGGCGAGCGCGAGATTGTCGAAATACTGGCGCGGAATGTGGAAATGCAGCGTGTCGAAGGGATCATCGAGCTTCGCCTCGACACTGCTGCGCAGGTCGAAGAAGACGCTGTTGTTGCGCAGCAGCTCGGTCTGCGGCGTGCTGCGGCCGTCGAGCCAGAGTTCGCCCTTGTCGTAATCCATGAGCTCGAGCGAGAGCGCGTAGCCTTCCTGCGCGGGGACGGGCGCGACGAAGCCGTAGCCTGGTCCGCCGGCGATGCGCGCGATGGTGACATCGGGCGCCAGCGGCCCGCCGACCGAGAGAGCCGTGACGATCGTCTTGCTGTGCCAGTGCTCGTCGAGGCGCTCGCCGTAAGATCCGGTGTCCATGGCCGTGCTTCCCGTCTCTCTGGCTGATTGCCGTAGTCGCTTCGTGGGCAGGTTGTCACGCGCGAATACGGTCGCGGCACTCCCTGATTGTTCAAAACCGTCGCAGGGCGTTCAAGCCGCGCGGAGGTCCGCTCGCTATGGTTCCCTCACACTGACATGGGCGGCTTCGCGAAACGGAGCCGCGCCGAACGTCGTGAAGCGGAGCATGAAGATGGGTCGGATTCCACCGTCCACCAGTTCCTATGCAATGCTGACGAGATTGCGCCTGCGTGCGCTGCGCCGCCTGTCGAGAGGCGCGTCGCCGTCCATCGCCGCGGTGGCGGGGCTGCTGATCTTCGCCGCCGACGCCTTTGTCGCCCCAGCCTACGGGCTCAACGTCCTCTATATCGTGCTCCTGATCGCCATGATTCCGTGTGCGTCCCGGCGGCAGGTCGCGTGGATGACCGGCTCCTTCATCGCGCTGTCGGCGCTGGGCTTCATGATCGGCGAGGGCAGGGCGGCGACCGGGGCGGACATTGCGCGGCTCTTCATCAATCTCGCCGCCCTGGTCCTGACCGCGGTCCTCATCGTCAGCCTGCGCGGCGGCACCCGCGGGTTCTTCCAGGGGCGCCGCACGGCGAAGGAGCGGGACGAGACCGAAAGCGATGCCGAGCGCGTCGCGCTGCCGGTCGGCGCCTCCGCCGCGTCCGTTGCGATCGCCGACGAAGTCGTGCAGCAGCTCACCGCCACGATCCTCGGCAATGCGGCCTGCCGCAACTGGCTGGAGCGTCCCTCGCCCGATATCCGCGAGGCGCATGCGGCGATCGAGTATTCGATCGCCTCGGCGCGCCGCGCCAGCGACCTCGTCCAGCGCCTGCGGCAGCTGAGACCGCAGCCGATCCGGATCGCGGCCCCCCTGTCGCCGTCCGGCATCGACCCCGGCTGAAGCGGCGAGTGCATGGCAGGAAGGCGGGCGGGATATTGTCCCGCCCGCCTTCCTTTGCGATCGATCGGCGCCGTGGAGGGTCAATAGCTGCGCTCCTCGGCGATCTTGCCGCGGAAGACGAAATACACGATCAGCGTATAGGCCAGCGTGAGCGGCAGCACGAAGATACCTGCCCCCCAGAACAGGAACTCCAGCGAGGCGGCCGGCGACGCCGCCTCCCAGAGCGTGAGCGAGAAGGGGAGCATGTAGGGCAGGAACGACCCGGCCAGCGTGGCGAAGGCGGCGAGGAAGATCGCGGCGCCGCTCAGGAAGAGGAAGCGGTCGTTCCCCCGCCGAAGTCCCTCGGCCAGCGCAGCGAAGGCGACGAGGCCGACGAGCGGGCAGATGAAGAGCAGCGGACGCTCCGTCCAGCGCTCGAGCACCGGCAGGCGGATCGCCATCGACCAGGCGAAGACGACGACGAGGAAGGCGAGGAGCGCGGCCATCAGCTTCGGCAGGGCCGCGAAGCCGAAGGCCCGCAGCGGGCCGCTCGATTTCTGCGTGATCCAGCAGGCGCCGAGCAGCGCGTAGCCGATGCACAGGCCGATGCCGCAGAAGATCGCGAACGGGCTGATCCAGCTGAGGCCGTTGCCGACGAAGACGCCGTTCTCGATCGGCAGGCCCTCGACGATGGCACCGACCGCGGCGCCCTGCACGAAGGCCGCCGCATAGGACCCCGCCACGAAGCCCGCGTCCCAGAGCGGCCGGCTGCGCGTCGCCTTGTAGCGGAACTCGAAGGCGACGCCGCGCAGGATGAGGCCGGCGAGCATCAGGAATAGCGGGATGTAGAACGCCGACAGCACGATGGCGAAGACCGGCGGGAACGCGCCGAACAGCGTCGCGGCGGAAACGATGAGCCAGGTCTCGTTGCCGTCCCAGACGGGCGAGATGGCGGCGAGCATCCGCCGTCGTTCGTCCTCGCTGGATGCGAAGGGAAACAGCATGCCGACGCCCAGATCGAAGCCGTCGAGCAGGATGTAGAGCAGGATGGAGAACCCGAGGGCGAAGGCCCAGAACTCGACCATGATCAGTCTCCGATGCCGGCGGCGCCGGTCACGCCGGGGCTGGCGCCCGGCAGGGACAGGGGACGCTTGGGGTTGGTGCCGTAGAGGGAAATCTCCGCCGTGGGGATCGGACCCGCGCGCAGCAGGCGGTAGATGTAGAGGGCGCCGAAGCCGAAGATCAGCGCATAGATCAGGGCGATCAGCGTCAGCGTGGTCGCGACCTCGCCCGAGGTGAGCACCGGCGTCACGGCGTCGGCTGTCCTCAGCTGGCCGTAGACGGACCAGGGCTGGCGCCCCACTTCGGCGGTGTACCAGCCCGTGATGGTGGCGACGAAGCCGAGCGGGAACGAGAGCGACGTCGCCACGAGGAAGAGACGGGCCTTCAGCAGGCCTTCCCCGAAGCTCAGCCACGTCCCGACCCAGGCGATGGCCAGCATCAGCAGGCCGCAGCCGACCATGATGCGGAACGAGAAGAAGGGGATGGCGACTGGCGGCCGGTCCTCGGCCGCGAAGCTCTTGAGGCCGATCTCCTTGGAGGTCAGGCTCATCGAGCCGATGATGCTGCCGAGATAGGGAACGGCGATCTCGAAGAGGTTGCGCTCGTTCTTCGGATCGGGCCAGGCGATGAGGATCTCGCTCGCCGGCTGCTGGTCGTTCCAGCGGCCCTCGATGGCGGCGAACTTCGCCGGCTGGCGGTCGTGCACATAGTCGCCGACGAGATGGCCGAACAGGAGCTGCAGGGGCACCAGGATGGCGGCGAGCCGCAGGCCCATCACGGCCATGGCCCGGCCTTCCTGCACGGCCGTGCCGCGCAGCATGTACCAGGCGCCCGTCGCCGCCACGCAGAAGGCGGAGGTGACATAGGCCGCGAGCACCATGTGCGGGAAACGCGTCCGCACCGCCTCGCTGAAGAGGATCGCCGGCCAGTCGTCCGGCACGAAGACGCCGTTCGCCGTGAGGCTGTACCCGGTCGGGTACTGCATCCAGCTGTTGTTGACCATGATCCAGTAGGCGGAGAGGCTCGTGCCGATCGAGACCATCAGGCAGGCGAGGAAATAGGCCCAGCGCGGGACGCGGTCGCGGCCGAACATCAGCACGCCGAAGAAGGTCGCTTCCAGTGCGAAGCCGGTGAAGCTCTCATAGCCGAGGAGCGGGCCCTGGATCGGGCCCGTCCGCCGTGCCAGCTCGCTCCAGTTGGTGCCGAACTGGAAGGCCATGACGATGCCGGAGACCACGCCGAGCCCGAAGGTGACGGCGAAGATCTTCAGCCAGAAGTCCGACAGCCGCCGATAGATCCGCTCGCCCGTGATCAGTCCACAGGCCTCCAGAAAGGTCAGCCAGGCGGCGAGACCGATGGTGAAGGCCGGGAAGATGATGTGGAACGAGATCGTGAAGGCGAACTGGATCCGCGAAAGCAGAAGCGGGGTGAGGTCCATGGGAGCATCTCGCGTTCTTTGCGACGGCGGTCGGACGAGGCGGACCGGCTCAGCGCGGCAGGAGGTTGGTCTCGGCGAGGTCGATGACCTCGTCGCCGCGGCCCGAGAGCACGGCGCGCAGCATCCAGAGGCTGAAGCCCGTCGCCTGCTCGATCCCGATGGTCGGCGGCATCGACAGCTCCTGCGTCGCGGTGACGACATCGAGCACCGCTGGCCCGTCATGGGCGAAGACACGGTCGAGCGCCTGCGGCAGCTCGCCCGGATCCTCGACGCGGATGCCGAGAATGCCCATCGCGGTCGCCATCGCGGCGAAGTCGGGATTCTCGAGGTCGGTGCCGAGTTCGACGAAGCCCGCCGCCTTCATCTCGAGCGCCACGAAGCCGAGAACGCCGTTGTTGAAGATCACGACCTTCACCGGCAGCTTCTCCTGCGTCAGCGTGATGAGATCGCCCATCAGCATCGAGAAGCCGCCGTCGCCGGACATCGAGACGACCTGCCGTCCCGGCTGCGCGGCCTGGATGCCGATCGCCTGCGGCAGGGCATTGGCCATGGAGCCGTGCACCAGCGAGCCGACGAGACGGCGGCGGCCATTCATCTTCAGATATCGCGCGGCCCAGATGGTCGGCGTGCCGACATCGAAGGTGAACACCGCATCGTCGTCGGCGCGCTCGCTGATCATCCGCGCGAGATATTGCGGGTGGATTGGGAGCGTGCCGGGCGTTCCCTCGGCGAGCGCGTCGAGTCCCGACCGCGCATGGCGGTAGCGCGTCAGGCTGTCGTCGAGGTGGAGACGGTCCTCCTTGACGTCGAGGCGGGGCAGCAGGCCGGCGATCGTCGCGCCGACATCGCCGACGACGCCGAGATCGAGCGTGCAGCGCCGTCCGAGATTCTCGGCGCGGATATCGACCTGGGCGATCTTCACGGCGGTCGGCAGGAACTGCTTGTAGGGGAAATCGGTGCCCAGCATCAGCAGGACGTCGCAGGCATGCATCGCCTCGTAGCCCGAGGAAAAGCCGATGAAGCCGGTCATGCCGACATCGTAGGGATTGTCGTATTCGACATATTCCTTGCCGCCGAGGGCATGGACGATCGGGCTCTTCAGCGTCTCGGCGAGTTCCATGAGTTCGGCATGGGCGCCGGCGCATCCGCGGCCGCAGAAGAGCGTCACCCGCTCTGCACCGTTGAGGAGCTCCGCGAGCGCATCGAGCTCGCTTGCGGCGGGCGTCACGACCGGTGCCGGCGGGAGCAGGCCCTGCAGCGACGAGATCGCGCGGTCGGGCGCCTCCTTCAGCGCGACATCGCCGGGGATGACGACGACCGCGACGCCGCGCTTGCCGACGGCGGCGCGGATGGCGTTCTCGAGCACGAAGGGCATCTGGCTCGGATCGGACACCATCTCGCAATAGACGCTGCATTCCTGGAACAGGTTCTGTGGATGCGTCTCCTGGAAATAGCCGCCGCCGATCTCGGAGGAGGGCACCTGCGCGGCGATCGCCAGCACCGGCGTCCGGCTGCGCTGCGCGTCGAACAGGCCGTTGATGAGATGCAGGTTGCCGGGGCCGCAGGAGCCGGCGCAGACGGCGAGGGCGCCGGTGATCTGCGCCTCGCCGGCCGCCGCGAAGGCAGCGGCTTCCTCGTGGCGGACATGCACCCAGCGGATGCGCCCGGTCTCGCGCAGCGCCTCGGTCAGCCCGTTGAGACTGTCGCCGACGACGCCGAAGATGCGCTCCACTCCGGCCTGTTCCAGCGTATCGACGATGAGTCGGGCGACGTTCCGCGAAGACATGGGGATCTCCTTCAACTGCTGTTCGTGTGGATGGCTGAGGGAAAGCTTAGGAGGGGGGCGAAAGCGGCGCAGTCACCCGTGCAGGTCGAGCGCTCATACATTGGGATGACGGGCGGCGCGGCTTTGCTCTGGTGCGGCCTTGCTCTGGCGTCGGCCTCGTCTATGGTCGCGGGCGCTCCCACAGGGCCCGTCCGATGCCGCTTCCCGCCATTCTGCCACCCGGCGTGCCGAAATGACTGCGCGGCTCGCCGAGATCGCCCTGATCGTGCTGCCGATCTTCGCGTTGATCGGCGTCGGCTACGTCGCCGGATGGACGCGCCATCTCGGCGATCGTGCCGCCGACGGGCTGTCGGAATATGTCTTCGGCCTCGCGGTGCCGGTGCTGATCTTCAAGACGCTCTCGGAAGCGAAGCTGCCGGAAGGCGGCCAGCCCTGGGGCTACTGGATCGCCTATTTCACCGGCGCCTTCATCGTGTTCGGCATCGGCTTCGTCATCGCCCTGCGCATCTTCCGCCGCGGACATCTCGAGGCGGTCATGCAGGGCTTCGCCAGCGGCCAGGCCAACACCGTCTTCGTCGGCGTGCCCATCATCCTCAAGGCCTTCGGCGAGGAGGGGGCGGTGCCGCTGTTCCTGCTCATCGCCATCCATCTGCCGATCATGACGACGGCGGCGACGATCCTCGCCGAAGGCGTCGAATCGGGCGTCTCGCGGGCGACGCTGATCCGCCTCGCCAAGGCGCTGGCCCGCAATCCGATCCTGATCGGCATTTATGCCGGCGCGATCGCCAAGATCGCCGGCATCGAGGCGACCGGCGTCGCCGGACAGGCGGTCGACATGATCGCCGCCTCGTCGGTCCCCTGCGCGCTGGTCTCGATGGGCCTCGCGCTCCGCCGCTACGGCTTCGCGGGCGACATCGCGGCGTCGCTCACCATCAGCCTGCTGAAGCTCGTGGTGCATCCGCTGCTGGTATTCGGGCTGACCCGCGTCCTGCCGATGCCGCCCGTCTGGGCCGGGGTTGCCGTCGTGTTTGCCGCCATGCCCTGCGGCGTCAACGCCTATCTGCTCGCCACCCACTACCGCGCCGGCGTCGCCAGCGCGGCCAGCGCCGTCTCGCTGTCGACGCTGATCAGCCTCTTCACCATCACCGCCTGGCTCTACGTGCTCGGCGTCGGCTGAAGCCCGACGAGGCGGCGGATATCCCCGGCGCTGGCGCCGGCCGCGCGCAGTTCCGCGAGGCCGGTGTCGCCGTCCGATTTCGAGAGCTTGCGCCCGGCCGCGTCGCGGATCAGCCGGTGATGGTGGTAGCGCGGGGCGGCGAGGCCGAGCAGTGCCTGCAACAGGCGGTGCACGCCGGTCGCATGGAAGAGATCGACGCCGCGCACGACATCGGTGACGCCCTGGAGCGCGTCGTCGACGACGACCGAGAGATGATAGCTGGTCGGCGTGTCGCGCCTTGCGAGGACGACGTCGCCCCAGCGCTCGGGATCGGCGGTGAGGCGGCCGCTCTCTCCCTCGGGGCCCGCGCCGCTCTCCTCGAAGGTCAGCGGCCCGGCGGCGGCGACCGCCGCGGCCATGTCGAGGCGCAGCGCATAGGGGTCGCCACGCGCCATGCGGGCCTCCCGCTCGGCGGTCGAGAGTGTCCGTTCCCCGACCGGATAGAGCGGCGCTCCGTCCGGATCGCGCGGCCAGGCGGGATCGGCCGTCAGGGCGCGGATCTCGGCGCGCGACAGGAAGGCCGGATAGACGAGGCCCATGGCCGCGAGGCGGTCCAGGGCCGCGCGATAGGTGCCGAAATGCTCGGACTGTCGGCGCGGCGGCTCGCTCGGAATGAAGCCGAGAAAGGCGAGGTCGTCGGCGATCGCCCGTTCGAATTCCGGCCGGCAGCGCTCGCGGTCGATATCCTCGATCCGGAGCAGCAGTCGTCCTCCCGCCGCGCGGGCCATGTCGGCGTTCAGCAGGGCCGAGAGGGCATGGCCGAGATGGAGCGGCCCGTTCGGGCTCGGCGCGAATCGGAAGGTCGGCGTCATGGTGTCGCTGTCATGGTCGTTCCCGCGGCAAAGCCGGCGCGCGGACGGCAGCGGGTCGATTGTCGTCCATCCCGCCCGCCACTTCGAGCACTGATCGTCTCCTGACCCGGCGAAGCGAAAACATCTAGGATGAAGGCGATTCGCCACAAGAAACTGGACGCCAAACCATGCTCGACGGTCCCCGTATCGCCCCGCTCTCCGGCGGTCCCGCCAGGAAACTGGTCGTCCTGCTGCATGGCGTCGGCGCGGACGGGGCCGATCTGATCGAGATCGGGCGGCAATGGGCGCCGCTCTTTCCCGATGTCGCCTTCGTGGCCCCCAACGCGCCCGACCCGTGCGACTGGGACCCGACGCGCTACCAGTGGTTCCGCCTCACGGTGCGCGATCCGCACGAGTACTGGACCGGCGCCAGCGCCGCGGCGCCGAAGCTCGACGCCTTCCTCGATGCCGAGCTCGCGGCGCATGGCCTTTCCGATTCGGATCTCGCGCTGGTCGGCTTCAGCCAGGGCACAATGATGGTACTGCAGGTCGCGCCGCGCCGCCTGAAGCCGCCGGCCGCCATCATCGGCTATTCCGGCCGCATCGCCGGGCAGTCCCATCTCGCGCCCGAGACGATCGGGCATGCGCCGGTGCTGCTGGTGCATGGCGCGCTGGACGAGGTCATTCCCGTCGAGGCGATGCAGGAGACGGCCGCGGCGCTGCGCGATGCCGGCTATTCCGTGGAGACGCTCGTGCGGCCCGGCCTCGGCCACGGCATCGACGCGGTCGGCCTCCAGGCGGGCGCGGCATTTCTGCATGAGGCCTTCGGGGCGCCGTCCGCCTGAGACGCCGACGAACGTTGGAACCTCTCCCGATGGCTTCACAAGGGTGACACAGAGCCTATAGATTAATCGGACTTATCTCGAGGTCGGCTCACGGAGAAGCCAGTCTTGACGATAGCCCTGTCGCCCGGAACGCATCCCGCCCTTGTGCTCAACGCGGACTACCGGCCGCTGAGCTATTACCCGCTGTCGCTCTGGTCCTGGCAGGATACGATCAAGGCGGTGTTCCTCGATCGCGTCACGATCCTGTCGGAATATGACGTCGCGGTCCGCAGCCCGTCCTTCAACATGAAGCTGCCGAGCGTCGTCTGCCTCAAGAGCTATGTGAAGCCGGCGCGCCATCCCGCCTTCACCCGGTTCAACGTCTTCCTGCGCGACCGCTTCCAGTGCCAGTATTGCGGCGCGCGCGAGGAACTGACCTTCGATCATGTGATCCCGCGCTCGCGCGGCGGCCAGACGACATGGGAAAACGTCGTCGCGGCCTGCTCGCCCTGCAATCTCAAGAAGGGCAGCACGCATCCGCGCGACACGGGCATGTGGCCGCACCAGATGCCGTTCCAGCCGACCGTCTCGGACCTCCACAACAACGGCCGTGCCTTCCCGCCGAACTATCTGCACGACAGCTGGCTCGACTATCTCTATTGGGACACCGAACTCGATCCCTAGCGCCGCCTCCTTCACGGCGCCGTTGCCCCGCGCCGCATGAACCCGATCCCTATCTCCGACCCCGCCGATCCGCGCATCGCCGCCTATCGCGACATCCGCGAGCGCGATCTCGTCGGCCGGCAAGGCGCCTTCATCGCCGAGGGCGAGGTGGTGCTCGCCATGCTCGCCAGGGCGCCGCGCCATCGAGCCGCCTCGCTGCTGATCGACGAGCGGCGGATCGATGCGCTCGCACCCCTGCTCGCGGGCTTCCCGGCCGACGTCCCGCTCTACGCCGCGCGCCAGGCCGTGCTCGATGCCGTCGCCGGCTTCCCGCTCCACCGGGGCATCCTCGCACACGGCATCGCCGCCCCGCCGCTCGATCCGGCGGCCCTCCTCGCGGAGGCGCCTGCCGACGCGGTGGTCGTGCTGCTTTCGGCGATCGCCAATCACGACAATATGGGCGGCATCTTCCGCAACGCGGCCGCCTTCGGGGCCCATGCGGTCCTGATCGACGCCGCATGCTGCGATCCACTCTATCGCAAGGCGATCCGCGTCTCGGTCGGGACGGCGCTGACACTGCCCTTCGCCCGCCTGTCGCGCGGCGAGGATGCGGTGGCGATGCTGAAGGATGCCGGGTTCCGCGTCCTGTCGCTGTCACCCGCCGGCGCGCACGACCTTCACCGGGTCACTCGCGGCGGCCGCACGGCACTGATCCTCGGCGCCGAGGGGCCGGGCCTCGACCGCGGCCTCATGGAGCGCACGGAAACGGTGCGGATCGCGATGGCGGCCGGCGTCGATTCGCTCAATGTCGCAACGACGAGCGGCATCGTGCTGCATCACCTGACGGCGGGCCGCTGAGGGCTCAGGCCCCGCGGTCCGACCGGCCGAGCGCGGCGGCGAGCGCCAGCAGCGCGACGAGCGCCGAGACGAGCGCGTTCCAGCCGGCGAAGGAGAGGCCGGCGACCCGCAGCGCCGCGTCCGTGCAGCTCACGACCTTGGTCTTGCCGATCTGCGTCAGGAGATCGCCGGCATCGGCCGTGGTCGCGACGCCGCCACCGCAATCCGCCGGGCCGATCCACCAGTGCCACTCGACGCCGGCGTGATAGACGCCGAGGCCCGTCCCTATCAGGAAGGCGAGGCCGGCAAGGAGCGCCAGAGTCCGCGCGAGCGGCAGATGGCGGTCGGCGATCAGGAAGAGGATCGCGACGAAGAGCAGTGGCAGGCCGGCATAATAGGGGATGCGCTGTTCGAGGCAGAGCTTGCAGGGCGCATAGCCGCCGAAGATCTGGAAGGCCCAGGCGCCGGCGATGGCCGCGAGGCCGAGCAGGAACGCCAGACCTGCGAGAAAGAGGCGCTTGCCGTCGGCCATCGGATGTTCCCGTCTTCGAGGAGCCGCCCGCTTCTAGCGGGAGGCTCCGGTGCTGTCGATGCGTGGACGCCCCGCGGGCGCTCACAAGCGCGTGGGCGTCAGCTGAGCCGGCCTTCGTCGAGCGCGGCCATGATCCATTCGCGATACTTCGCCTCGCGCTCGTTGCTCTCGGGCACGACCTTCGAGGCCTCTTCCATGAAGAAGCGGTAGCCGCGGCCCATTTCCGCGCCCCGGCGCGTGTGCATGTCGAGCGCGACGTCGATGATCTCGGGCTTCAGGTCGCCGAGCGCGGTGCCGCGCATCGCCCAGTTGACCATGTCGTCGCTCGAGCGCTCCTTCGGGCTGGTTGCGATGACGCGGATCGCGTGGGCGGCGAACAGGAAGCGGTCGCCAGCCGGCCGCGGATAGCGGTGATGCATCTGGTAGAGCGTCTCGACCAGCACGGGGCAGTCGCGGTTGCCGAAGCCGACATCCTCGACCGAGATGACGCAGAGGCGCGCCCAGAGCTTCTCCTCGAGCTCGGGGCTGGTGACGAACATCTCCCAGCCGAGCAGCAGTGCATTGTCGAGCAGGCCGCGGCGCAGCGACTTTTGCAGCGCCGAGATGACCTCGTCGGCCGCGAAGCCGTGTTCGGTGGTGGTGCGCTGCCAGGGGTCCGGCGGCAGTTCGACTTTGGTCATCGATGGCTCCTTGCGATCGCGGCGAGTCTCGGCTGCCGGGCTCTGCATGTCCAGTGCGGCGCTGTGGGACTGCGGCGAGGGGTCGCGTGGAACGGCAAGGCTCAAGCTTCGTTGCCCGTGCGGTGGCGCAGGCCGCGCGCATCGCCTATGACGGTGCTGCGATTTTGCGGCCCCGCCCCCGGGGACCTGGAAAGAGAAGGACGACCATCGTGACCAAGCTCTCTTCGCGCATCGATCTCGCCTCCAACACCAAGGCAGCGATGATCGCGCTGCTCAATGCGCGGCTCGCCGATGCCATCGACCTGTCGCTCGCGACCAAGCAGGCGCACTGGAACCTCAAGGGCATCCAGTTCATCGCGATCCACGAGATGCTCGACACCTTCCGCGCCGATCTCGACGTCCATACGGACACGATCGCCGAGCGCGTGGCGCAGCTCGGCGGCATCGCCCTCGGCACCACGCAGACGGTCGGCTCCGCGACGACGCTGAAGCCCTATCCGACCGACATCAGCAAGATCCCCGATCACCTCGACGCCCTGATCGAGCGCTATGCGGTGACGGCGAACGCCGTGCGCGAAGCGATCGACACCGCCGACGAGGCGGGCGACGCCGACACCGCCGACATCTTCACCGCCGCCTCGCGCTCGCTCGACAAGGCGCTGTGGTTCCTCGAGTCGCATCGCGAGTAAGCGGCGGCGGATCGGGGAGGAGACGCGGGCGGCATGCAGGATCTCGGTGGTTGGGGCTATGACTGGCTCTGGGGCGTGCCGCTCACCGTCGTCACCCTCGTGCTGCACGTTTCCGCGCTCGCGCTTCTGAACCGCGTGGTCGTCTCGGCCGCGCGGTCACCATCGTTCAAGTGGCATCCGCTGTTGCGCGCCACGGTGCTGATCAGCGCCGCGGTGCTCATCTCCGTCTGCATCCATGCGCTCGCCGCCGGGCTCTGGGCCTTCGCCTATGTCCAGCTTGGCGCGCTCGACAATGCCCATGACGCGATGCTCTATTCGATGGAGGCGCAGACGAGCTACGGCCACACGCCGATCATGCTCTCGGCCCGCTGGCACATGCTGGGCGCGCTGGAGGCGCTGGTCGGCGTCATGATGGCGGGCCTCACCGTCGCCTTCCTCTTCCTGACGATGCAGCAGGTCATGCGCCGGACCGATTGACCTCCGGTTCACCAGCCTGTGCGATGTCTGATAGCGTTTTCGTCTGCAAGAGGCCGCGATTCGCCGCCTTTCTCGCCAGGGAGCCTGCACATGAACGCCAAAACTCTCGCCCTTGCCGCGCTCGTCGCCGGCCTGCCGCTCGCCACGCCCGCTTTTGCCCAGCAGGCGGCGGTCGGCAAGCTCGAATGCGATGTCTCGTCGGGCGTCGGCTTCTTCGTCGTCGAGAAGCAGACGATGAAATGCGTGTTCACGCCGCAGAACGGCGGCCCGCTCGACTACTACACGGGCAAGATCGCCGAATACGGCGTCGCTCTCGGCGAGGTGAAGAAGGGCGTCCTGATCTGGGGTGTCATCACCGCGACCAACACGGTTCCGAGCGCCGGGACGCTGGCCGGCACCTTCGCCGGCGCCGGCGCGGACGTCGCCTTCGTCAAGGGCCTCGGTGCCAATGTTCTGGTCGGCGGCGGCGACAGCTCGATCGCCCTGCAGCCGGTCAGCGTGGAAGGCGAGACGGGCTTCAACCTCGCCGCCGGCGTTACGACGGTCACGCTCGAGGTTGCTCCCGCCCCCGCGCAGTAGGGCGGAGACAGGCTTTCCGCTCAGATGCCGCCCGAGGGGGCGGCATCGTCCGGGGCGACGCGCGCGCGGCCCATGCGCGGGATCGAGTCGCGGAGCTGGGAGACGCGCTGGCCCTCCTCGTAGACGGCGCGCGAGGCATCCCGCCAGTCCAGCAGCAGGCGCCGGTTTTCCGGCGTATCCTCGACGAGCCGCTGCAGGCTGACCTTCTCGCGCCGTTCGCTGCGCGGATCCTCGACCTTGTTGATCACCCAGACATGCTCGCCGTCGCGATCGGCGCGCACAACCAGAACGGGTGTGATGGAGAAGCCCGAGTGATCGAGCAGGAAGGCGGGAATGTTCAGTTGCCGCGATGCGCCGTCGATCTGGTCAATTTCGCTGCGCATTCGAGAGAGTGATGCGGCCGATATGCCAAGCTGCGGGCAACGCCAAAGGTTGTCTGCCTCGCCATAGACGATCTGGTAGCCGCTGTGCTCTGTGGTGATCGACATCCGCTTCGCTTGCGTTGCTGCGCGGATTTGACATTAGCGCGCGAAGTCCCTCGCAATCCATACCTTTCGCGTCAAAGATGCAATGCATGAGGGGCGATACAGCGATGCGGGATGTGCAGGGCGGCGGATCTGAAGCCTCGGGCGAACCGGCGGGCGGCAAAGGCAGCCTGTTCGCGATCGGGATTCTCGCTCCGCTGGCGGGTGCGCTGGCCGGCGCGCTCGGCGCGGGGTTCCGCTACGCCCTCGATCGCGCGGAGACACTGCGCGGCGACGTCGTCTCGGCGGCGCAGGGGTTTCCGATCGTCGGCTTCCTCGCCGTCGTCGTGCTCGCGGCGGCCTCTGCCGGCATCGCAGCCTGGCTGGTGCGGCGTTTCGCGCGCGAGGCGTCGGGCAGCGGCATCCCCCATGTCGAGGCCGTGCTGGCGGGTGAGGCGAAGCAGGCCACGTTCCGTCTCATCCCGGTCAAGTTCGTCGGCGGCACGCTCGCCATCGGCGGCGGTCTCGCCCTCGGCCGCGAGGGTCCCAGCGTCCAGATGGGCGCGACGCTCGCCCATCTCGTCGGCAAGTGGTTCCGCTGCGACTGGGACGATTGCCGCATGCTGCTCGCCGCCGGTGCCGGCGCCGGTCTCGCCACCGCCTTCAACGCGCCGATCGCCGGCGCCATCTTCGTCCTCGAGGAACTGGTTCGCCGTTTCGAGACGCGGATCGCCATCGCGGCGCTCGGCGCCTCGGCAACGGCGATCGCGGTGGCGCGCGCCATCCTCGGCGACAGCCTCGACTTCACGGTGGCGCCGATCGCGGCGCCAGGCATCGCCGGCCTGCCCGCCTATGTGCTGTTCGGAGCCGTCGCGGGTCTCGTCGCCATCGCCTACAACCGCAGCATCCTCGGCGCGATGGACGTCTTTGAACGGATCACGGTGCTCCCGGCCACCTTCAAGGCGATGCTGGTCGGTGCCGCGGTGGGTGCCATCGCCTTCGTCGTCCCGTCGCTGGTGGGCGGTGGCGATCCGCTGACCGAGCAGGCGCTCGCCGGCAACGGGACGCTGCAGCTGCTGGCGCTCTATTTCGCCATCCGCTTCGTCCTCGGCGCGGTGTCCTATGCCGCCGGGACACCCGGCGGGCTCTTCGCGCCGATCCTCGTTCTCGGGGCCGAGATGGGCCTCGGCTTCGGCCTCCTGGCGTCGCGCCTGCTGCCGGCGCTCGGGCTCGACCCGCGCGGCTTCGCGCTGGTCGGCATGTCGGCCTTCTTTGCCGGTGTGGTGCGGGCGCCGCTCACCGGCCTCGTGCTCGCCGTCGAGATGACGGCCAACACGGCCCTTCTGGTGCCGATGCTGGCGGCGACCTTCGCGGCCATGCTGGTGCCGACCCTCGCCGGCGATCCGCCGATCTACGACACGCTGCGCGAGCGGGCGGCGAGGAAATCGGGCTGAGGCGCCTCAGTGCGCCTCGTCCCAGTTGTCGGCGGCGCGGGCGTCGACCTTGAGCGGGACATGCAGCGCCACGGCCGGTTCCGGGGCCTTCTCCATGATCTGGGTGACCAGCGGCACCGTCGCGTCGACCTCGTCCTCGGGCACCTCGAAGATCAGCTCGTCATGCACCTGCAACAGCATGCGGGCATTGAGCCGCGCCGCCTCCAGCGCCGGCGCGACGCGGATCATGGCGCGGCGGATGATGTCGGCAGCCGTTCCCTGAAGCCTTGCATTGATCGAGGCGCGCTCGTTGAAGGCGCGGACCGACGGGTTCTTCGAATTGATCTCGGGGTAGTGGCAGCGGCGGCCGAACAGCGTGGTGACGAAGCCGTGCTCGCGGCAGAAGCGCCGCGTCTCGTCCATATAGGCGCGGATGCCGGGGAAGCGCTCGAAATAGCGCTTGATATAGGCGCCCGCTTCCTCGCGGCCGATGCCGAGTTGGTTGGCGAGGCCGAAGGCCGAGATGCCGTAGATGATGCCGAAATTGATCGCCTTGGCGCGCCGCCGAACCTCCGACGGCATGCCTTCCACCGGCACGCCGAACATCTCGGACGCGGTGAGCGCATGGATGTCGAGGCCGTCGCGGAAAGCCTGGCGCAGCGCCGGGATGTCGGCGATCTCGGCGAGCAGCCGCAGTTCGATCTGCGAATAGTCGGCCGAAACGAGCTTCGTGCCCGGCGCGGCGACGAAGGCGCGGCGGATCTTGCGGCCGGCCTCGGTGCGGACGGGAATGTTCTGCAGGTTGGGCTCCGACGACGACAGGCGTCCGGTCGTCGTCGCCGCCAGCGCGTAGGAGGTGTGGACGCGGTCCGTCTCCGGATGCTGGTAGGAGGGGAGGGCGTCGGTATAGGTCGAGCGCAGCTTGGTCAGCTGGCGCCATTCCAGGATCCGCTGCGGCAGCTCGTAGCCCTGCTCGGCGAGTTCCTCGAGGATGCTGGCCCCAGTTGCCCAGGCGCCGGTCGCCGTCTTAGTCGCGCCGGGCAGGCCCATGACGCCGAACAGGATATCGCCGAGCTGCTTCGGCGATCCGATGTTGAAGGGCTGGCCGGCCAGCTTGTGGATCTCGTCCTCGAGCCCCGCCGCGGCCTGCGCGAAGTCGCCCGAAAGGCGCGAGAGCATGCCGCGGTCGATCGAGATGCCGCGCCGCTCCATGGCCGAGAGGACCGGGATCATCGGCCGCTCCAGCGTCTCGTAGACGTTCGCCATGCCCTCGGCGGCAAGGCGTGGCTTCAGCACCTGCCACAGGCGCAGCGTCACGTCGGCGTCCTCGGCGGCATAGGCCGTGGCGCGGTCGATCGCCACGCGGTCGAAGGTAATGCGCGCCTTGCCCTTGCCGGTCACGTCGTCGAAGGTGATCGGCGTATGGCCGAGCCACTTCTCCGAGAGCGGGTCCATGCCGTGCGGCCCGCGGCCGGCATCGAGCACGTAGGAGATCAGCATCGTGTCGTCATAGGGCGCGATCTCGATGCCGTAGCGGGCGAGGATCAGCCAGTCATATTTGAGGTTCTGCGCCACCTTGAGGACCGCGCGGTCCTCGAGCATCGGCTTAAGCGCGTCGAGCGCCGCCCGAAGCGGGATCTGCCCTTCGAGAATGCCTTCGTTGAAGAGACCGTCGCCGGCGCCGCGATGGGCGAGCGGGATGTAGCAGGCCTCGCCGGGCCCGACGGCCAGCGAGACGCCCACGAGCTCGGCCTGCATCGGATCGAGCGAGGTCGTCTCCGTGTCGACGGCGACGACGCCCCGTTCGCTCGCGCGCCGGACCCAGCCGACGAGCTGCTCGAGGCTGGTCACGGTCTCGTAGGTAGAGCGGTCGACGGGTGACGCACGGGCCGCGTCGGCGCGGGCGGCGGCGAGCGCCGAGGGCGTGAGCCCAGCCACGGTCTCGGCGAGCGCCACGGAGGCCGCCGCCAGGCTTCCCTCAGGCAAGGGTTCGCCGCCCGGCGAAGAGCCGGCCTCGGCCTCGCCGGTCCGCGCGGAAGCGGCGGCGAGGGCGAAATCGGGATCGACCTTCGACTGTTCGACGCCGGTCGCCGCGGCGACGCGGCCGGTCAGCGTCGAGAACTCCATCGCCTTGAGGAAGCGGATGAGCCGCGCCCCGTCCACCGCGCGCACGACCAGCTGGTCGATCGGCACCGTCAGCGGCACGGCGGTGTCGAGCGTCACCAGCCGCATCGAGATGCGGGCCTGCTCGGCATTGGCGATCAGCGCCTCGCGCCGCTTCGGCTGCTTGATCTCGCCCGCCGCGGCGAGCAGGCTTTCCAGGTCGCCATAGGTCTCGATCAGCTGCGCGGCGGTCTTGATGCCGATGCCGGGAACGCCGGGCACGTTGTCGATGCTGTCGCCGGCGAGCGACTGGACGTCGACGACCTTCTCGGGCGGCACGCCGAACTTCTCGATCACCTCGTCGCGGCCGATCGTCTTGCCCTTCATGGTGTCGAGCATCACGACGCCGGGCCGGATCAGCTGCATCAGGTCCTTGTCGGACGAAACGATCGTGACGTCGGCGCCGGCCGCGACGGCCTGGTCCGCATAAGTGGCGATGAGATCGTCGGCCTCGAAGCCTTCCTGCTCGACGCAGGCGACGTTGAAGGCCTGCACCGCGTGGCGAATCAGCGAGAACTGCGGCCGCAGGTCCTCCGGCGGATCGGGCCGCTGCGCCTTGTAGAGTGGGTAGATCGCATTGCGGAAGGTTGTGGCGGAGTGGTCGAGGACGACCGCAAGATGCGTCGGGCGGACGCCGACCTCGTTGGCTTCCTTCAGAAGCTTCCAAAGCATGTTGCAGAAGCCGGAAACCGCACCGACAGGCAGGCCGTCGGACTTGCGCGTCAGCGGCGGCAGCGCATGATAGGCGCGGAAGATGTATGACGATCCGTCCACGAGGAAGACGTGATCGCCGGCGGCGACGGGGCGCTGCAAAGTGCCGGCGGAGGGAGGCGTGGGTGTCTCGGACATGGCCGGGACTATGCCTCTCGCGGCCGGCTTTGGCTATATGATGCGAGAGGCGGGCGCCCGCAGGGGCGGCGGCCTCCCGAGGGGGAGACGATCGCAGGACATGGCCGCACGAGCCGGTCCTGGGAAAACGATGTCGACCTCGACGGAGTCTGCATGCGCCCGAAGCGGCCGGTCCCCGGCATCCCCGATGTCCTGATTCGCTTCGGGGCGAGCGCCCGGCTCATTCAGCAGGCCTTCGTCATCGCCATCGCCGGGCTCGCCGCCTTCGCGCTCGCCTGCCTGCTGCCGGTCGGGGGAGATCGCATCTCCGTCCCGTTCACGGCGGCGCTGGCCGTCGTCGGCGTCCTGTTGTGGCTCGGCCATCTCGTCGCCTTCGCCAATCGTGTCGCTGGCGCGGCGCCCGAGGCCGGCGGACCGTCCGCCGGCCGGCTGGCCCGCGCAGGCCGGATCGCGGGCATCGTCGCGCTCGCGGCGACCGGCGCGCCGGTGCCCGAGCCGCCGGATCCTGCCGCCGGGAGCGATGACCCGGCGCCGAAATGAGCTAGCGTGCTCGCATGGCCGATTCGACGTCACCCAAACCGCCTGCCACGCCGCCTTTCGCCGCCGCGCTGCCGCTCGCGGCGTTGTTCGGAGGGCTCTTTCTCGTCTGGTGCCTCTCCGTCGTCTGGATGCGCACCCTGCCGCCCGGCGATCAGTGGGCGCGCCAGCTCTGGCCGATCCTGCTGTGGATCGGCGCCATCGCGCTCTACATCGTCTGGCAGAGGCCGCCGCAGCCGGCCCGCTGGCTCGGCCTTCTTCCGATCGATCCGCCGCGCGTCGCCATCACACTCGCCGCCTTCGTCGGCGTCTTCGCCTGGCACGCGATCCGCATCCAGGTCGGCCGGCCCGCGAGCGGCCTGCTCTACGAGCTTCCGCCGGAAATCCATATCTGGATCGTCGCCGGCGTCGTGGTGAACGCGCTGCTCTTCCACGGCGTCCTGCAGACCCGGCTGACGGAACTCGCCGGATCGCGCCTCGCCATCGGGGTCACCGGCATCGCCGTGACCCTCTTCCGGGTACCCAGCTTCTTCATCGGCGGCGGCTTTGGCGTCGAGCCCGGCATGCTCGTCATCATCTTCTTCATCGCCCTGATCGCCGCCATTTTGCGTGACCGCAGCCGAAGCCTCTGGCCGGCCATGGCGCTGGCTGCCGGCAACGCCTTCGGCACGCTGCTTTAGGCTTAAGCCGCGGTTAAGGATCGCGGGCCACATGATCGGCGGATGCCCGACGCGCCGCCTCTCGTCTTCGCCGCCCCTGACACGCTCGAGCGGATCGATGCGTGGGAGGAACATCTGCGCGGCGAGCGGCGGCTGTCGGGAAAGACGCTGGAAGCCTATGGCCGCGACCTGCGGCAGTTCCTTTCCTTCGTGACGCTGCATATCGGCAATCCGCCGGGGATTGCCGATCTCGCCGATCTGCGCATGGCCGATATCCGCGGCTTCATGGCCAGCCGGCGGCGCGAGGGGGCCGGCGCGCGGACGCTGGCGCGCGGTCTTGCCGGAATCCGGTCCTTCATCGCCTTTCTGGAACGCGACGGCCTCGCCAACGGCGCCGCCTTCCGCGCCATGCGCACCCCGCGCCAGCCGAAGACGCTGCCGAAGCCGCTCACCGCCGACCAGGCGGTGCGGGTCACCGAGGCCGATGAGCAGCTCGACGAGACGCCCTGGGTCGCGGCGCGCAACGCGGCGGTGCTGGCGCTCTGTTATGGCTCGGGGCTGCGCATCTCGGAAGCGCTCGGCATCCGCCGGGCCGATGCGCCGCTCGCCGGAGAGGGCGTGCTGCGCGTCACCGGCAAGGGCGGCAAGACGCGGCTCGTGCCGGTGCTGCCGGTCGTCGCCGAGGCGATCGCCACCTATCTGCGGCTCTCGCCCTTCGCGCCAAAGGCTGACGGGCCGCTCTTCCTCGGGGTGCGCGGCGGGCCCCTTTCGCCGCGCATCATCCAGCTGGCGATGGCCCGCATGCGCGGCGCGCTCGGGCTCCCCGACAGCGCGACGCCGCATGCGCTGCGCCATTCCTTCGCGACGCATCTTCTCGCGGGCGGCGGCGATCTGCGTGCCATCCAGGAGCTGCTCGGCCATGCCAGCCTCTCCACGACGCAGATCTATACCGGCGTCGACACCGAGCGTCTCCTCGCGGTCTTCGAGGAGACGCATCCCCGCGCACGGCGCTGACCGTCCTCAGAGCGGCCGCAGCGTGAAGACGGCGGTGTCGATGACGAAGCTGCCGTCATCCGCCACCTCGAAATAGCGCCGGACATCGTCGGAGACGGCCGCCTGCAGGGCGCGGATCGCGTCGGCGAGCACCGGCGGCGTGCGCATGCGGGCGATCCAGGCGGCATAATCGAGCGGCAGGCGCCGGCGGGTCAGCGCCGTCGTGCTGAACCCGGCCTCGGCGGCGAAGCTCACCCATTCCGCGCTGGAATAGTCGCGGACGTGGGAGGGGTCGCGCAGCATCTCGAAGGTCTGCAGGAAGGTGTCGAACACCGGCTGCTCCGGCGCCACGACATCGGCGAATCCGGCGACGCCGCCCTTCTTCAGCACGCGCCGCGCCTCGCGCAACCCGGCCCGGACATCCTGCCAGTGATGGGCGGTGAAGCGGCAGAGCACGACGTCGAAGCTCTCGTCGGCAAAGGGCAGCCGCTCGGCGGGGCCCTGCGCCGTCTCGATATTGGCGAGCCCGCGGGCCGCCGCCTCGCGCCTTACCGCGGCCAGCATGTCGCCCGAGAGGTCGTAGGCGGTCACCGCGCCGGCGCTTGCCGCCGCGGCATAGGAGACATGACCGCCGCCGCAGCCGAGGTCGAGGACGCGCGCTCCCGGCTGGACCAGCGCCGCGAGCTCGGCGATGTCGCCGCCTTCGGCGTGGACGCGGCTCGCGACATAGGCGTCCGCCTGGCTGCCGAACTGCCGCGCGGCCAGCTCGGCCTGGCTCGTGGACTGGCTCGCCGCCTGGCGCGCCGGCGGCACGGCTGCTTGGGTCTTCTCGGTCATGATGGTCGGTTCCGTGGTGGAGCGCGCGGCGTTCCGCGCTGCCTGCTATCGGTACTGCGGCGCTTACCCTGTTACCAGATGCGAGTTTATCCTGTTATAAGCGCCACCATGGACGGATCGATCGCGACGAGGCGGCACGCGCTGGGGGATTTCGTACGGGCCCATCGCGCGCGGCTGCAACCGCTTTCCTTCGGGCTCGATCCCGGCCGGCGGCGGCGCACGCCGGGCCTTCGCCGGGAGGAGCTGGCGCAGCTCGCCGGCGTCAGCGCCACGTGGCTCGCCTGGATCGAACAGGGGCGCGACGTCTCGATCTCCGCCCCGGCGCTGGCGCGGCTCGCGCGCGCCATGCGGCTGACCGTGGCCGAGCGGGCCTATCTCTTCGGTCTCGGCGGCCGCGCCGATCCCGAGGAACAGCCGGGCGAGGGCGGCGAACTCGCCGAGGGGCTGGCGGCGATCGTCGGTGCCATCGCCTTCCCCGCCTATCTCATCGACCGCACATGGACGGCGCGCGCCTTCAACGCCGCCGCCGCACGGCTCTTCGCCGGCTGGCTCGACGGCACCGAGCGCAACCTGCTGCGCTTCATCTTCCTCGATCCGGCGGCCCGGCGGCTGATCCGCGATTTCGAGACGCGCGCGCGGCGCGTCGCGGCCGAATTCCGCGCCGATTATCGCCGTCATCTGGCTGCGCCGGAAATGAAGGCGCTCGTGGCCGACCTCGCCGCGCAAAGCCCGCTCTTCGCCGAGGCCTGGGACGAGCAGGCGGTGGTCGACCGGGAAGGCGGGCTGCGCCTCTTCGACCATCCGGTCCGGGGCCATCTCGCCTTTCGCCAGACGACCCTCCAGCCGGCGCTGCACCCCGAACTGAAGCTCGTGGTGCTGGAGCCGCTCGGCTCCGAGGCTCAGGCGGTGCCGTAGCGGCGCGCCGCCTCGATGGTGAGCCCCATGCCGACCGATCCGAAAGTGTCGCCGTCGACGGGACGCGCCTCCGGCAGGGCGGCGAGGATCGCCTTGCGGACATGGGCGAGCCGCGTCGAGCCGCCGGTGAGGAAGACGGCATCGACGGCTTCCGGCTTCAGCCCGGCCATCGCCAGGCAGATCCCGACGCGGCGGGCGATGCCGTCGGCGAGGTTCGCCGTCTCGGCGACCAGCGTATCGCGGGTCATCCGCGCCGCCAGCGAGCTCTCGATCCAGTCGAGCGGGATATCGGCGGTCGCGACATCGGAGAGGACGATCTTCGCCGCCTCGACCTCGATGGCAAGGCGGTGGCCGCCGCGTTCGGCGATCACATGCTGCAGCCGCTCGATGAGTTCGGGATGGCGTGCCTCGCGGCGCACTTCCTGCAACGACTTCGTCACGCCGCGCTCATAGAGCCGGTTGATCGTCGACCAGGTCGCGAGGTCGTGGAAATAGCCGGAGGGGACGGGCAATCCCTCGCGCTTCATGGCGCTGCGATAGCCGAGCAGCGGCATCACCGTGCCGAGGCTGAGCTGGCGGTCGAAGTCCGTGCCGCCGATCCGGACGCCGTCATTGGCGAGGATGTCGTCGCCGCGATCCGCCCTGCCGCGCCGCTCCGGGCCGATGCGGACGATCGAGAAGTCCGAGGTGCCGCCGCCGATATCGGCGATGAGCGCGATCTCCTCGCCGTTCACCTGCCGCTCATAGTCGAGCGCCGCGGCGATCGGCTCGTACTGGAACGAGACCTCGCCGAAGCCGACTTCGCGGGCGATGGCGCCGAGCACCTCCTCCGCCTTGCGGTCTCCGGCCGCGTCGTCGTCGACGAAATGCACCGGCCGCCCATGCACGACCGCATCCAGCGAGCGGTCGGCCACGGCCTCCGCCCGCCGCTTCATGACGGCGACGAAATGGGCGATGACCGAGCGGAAGCCGACGCGGCTCCGGCCGACCTGCGTCGTCTCGTCGATCAGCGGATTGCCGAGCACGGATTTGAGGCTGCGCATCAGCCGTCCGTCCTCGCCGTCGACATAGGCGCGGATCGCCGCCCGGCCGACGCGGGGCGCCGCTTCCTTCGAATAGAAGATGGCGCTCGGCAGTGTCACCGAGTCGCCTTCGAGCGCGACGAGCGCCGGCTCGGCGGCGGCGAGCCCGAGCGTCGAGTTGGACGTGCCGAAATCGAGGCCGCAGGCGGTCATGACGCTGCTCCGGATTGGGGGCGGGTTGACGGGAGGGGCGGTCTGGTTAGTGGCATCCGGCGCGAAGATCAAGCCCGCGCGGTCCGGGCGGCCGCCCCGAGCCATTCCCAGCGGTCCGATCCCGTGCTTTTCGCGCGAACCGATGCGTAGCCCGGAGCGTTTCTTCCGCGGTTGCCTCGGCGCGGCGAAGCGGCGAGACTGCGGTCCATTCAAGCGAAGAGGGCAGGGGCATGGCGTCTGGTGCGCGCACGCGCGGCATGGGGATCGAGGCCGCGCTGGAAGCGGCGGGCACCGGTCCGTTCCACCTGAAGCTCATCGGCATCTTCGGTCTCGTCTGGGCGGCGGATGCGATGCAGGTCATCGCCATCGGCTTCACCGCGCCGTCGATCGCGGCGAGTTTCGGCCTCACGGTTCCGGCGGCGCTGCAGGTCGGCACGGCGTTCTTCGTCGGCATGCTGCTCGGCGCGGCGCTGCTCGGCCGGCTTGCCGACCGCATCGGCCGCCGCAACCTTCTCGTCTTCACGGTGCTGGCCGATGCCGTCTTCGGCCTCGCCTCCGCCTTCGCGCCGAGCTTTCCCATCCTGATCGTGCTGCGTCTTCTCACCGGCATCGCCGTCGGCGGCACGCTTCCCGTCGACTATGCGCTGATGGCCGAGTTCCTGCCGCCGAGCCGCCGCGGCCGCTGGCTGGTGGCGCTCGAGGGCTTCTGGGCGGTCGGCACGCTCGCCGTGGCGCTCGCCGCCTGGTACGCCTCCGCCTCCGGCTTCGCCGAGCCCTGGCGCTTCGTCTTCATCATGACCGCCATCCCGGCGGCGATCGGCATCGGGCTCCGCCTGCTCGTCCCCGAGTCGCCCTATTTCCTGGCGCGGAGCGGGCGGGTGGAGGAAGCGCGGGCCGTGATCGCCCGCATCGCCGACGAGAATGTCGGCCGGCCGCCGGAGGGGCCGCTCCTCGTGCCGCCGCCGACGCCCAACCCGCCTTTTTCGGCGCTGTTCGTCGCGCCGCTCGGCCGGCGCAGCAGCCTCATCCTCGCGGTGTGGCTGCTCGTCTCCGTCGCCTATTACGGCGTCTTCACCTGGCTGCCGGGCCGGCTGGTCAGCGAGGGGCACGGCTTCGTGCGCGGCTACGGCTTTCTCGTGCTGCTCGCGCTGGCGCAATTGCCCGGCTATGCGCTGGCGGCCTATGGCGTCGAGCGCTTCGGCCGCAAGCCGACGCTGATCGCCTTCATGCTGCTCTCGGCGGTCGGCTGCTTCCTCTATGCCGTTTTGTCGGATCCCGGCCCGATCGCGGCGGCGATGCTGCTCATGAGCTTCGCGCTGCTCGGCACATGGGGCGCGCTCTATGCCTTCACGCCGGAACTCTACCCGACATCGCTGCGCGCCAGCGGCATGGGGGCGGCCGGGGCCATGGCGCGCCTCGGCGGCCTGCTGGCGCCGACGGCCGTTGGGCTCGTCGTCGGCTTCAGCTTCACGGCGGCGCTGGCGATGTTCGCCGCCATGCTCGCGCTCGGCGCCATGGCGGCGAGCCTCATCGATGTGGAGACACGCGGGGTCCCGCTCGAATGAGCGGGGCCAAGGCCGATCACATGTGGATCGGCTTGGTCCAGGCGGCAAGCGCCGCTTCCTTGACGCTTTCCGACATGGTCGGATGCGCGTGCGTCGTGCGGCCGAGATCCTCGGCCGATCCGGCGAATTCCATCAGCACCACGATCTCGTGGATCATCTCGCCGGCGCCCGTGCCGACGATATGGCCGCCGAGCACGCGGTCCGTCTTGGCGTCCGAGAGGATCTTGACGAAGCCCTCGGTCTGCAGCATCGCGCGGGCGCGGCCATTGGCCGAGAAGGGGAACTTGCCGATCTTGTAGTCGATGCCGGCCGCCTTCAGCTCTTCCTCGGTGGCGCCCACCGAGGCGATCTCGGGATTGGTGTAGACGACGGCGGGAATGGCCCCGTAGTTCACATGCCCCGCCTGGCCGGCCAGGATCTCGGCCAGCGCCACGCCCTCGTCCTCGGCCTTGTGGGCGAGCATAGGGCCGGCGATGACGTCGCCGATCGCATAGATGCCCGGCACATTCGTCTGGTAATGCGCGTCGACCTTGACGCGGCGGCGCTCGTCGAGCGCGACGCCGGCCTCGGCGAGGCCGAGACCTTCGGTATAGGGACGGCGTCCGATCGCGACGAGCACGACGTCGGCGTCCAGAACCTCGGCGCTCCCGCCTTCCTTCACCGGCTCGACCGAGACCTTGAGGGACTCGCCGCTGGCGTCGACGGAGGTGACCTTGGTGCCGAGGCGGAAGGCGATGCCCTGCTTCTGCAACATGCGCTGGAACTGCTTCACCACCTCGCCGTCCATGCCCGGCAGGATGCGGTCGAGGAACTCGACGACCGTGACCTCGGCGCCGAGGCGCCGCCACACCGAGCCGAGCTCGAGGCCGATCACGCCGGCGCCGACGACGATCAGCTTCTTCGGGACGCTGGAAAGCTCCAGCGCGCCGGTCGAGGTGACGACGCGCGTCTCGTCGATCGTGACGCCGGGGAGCGGCGCGGAGTCGGAGCCGGTGGCGATGACGATCGCCTTCGTCTCCAGCACCTCGGTCGCGCCATCGGCCTTGGTCACTTCGACCTTGCCCGTCGCGAGGATCCTGCCCGTGCCGATGATGCCGTCGATCTTGTTCTTCTTGAAGAGATAGGCGACGCCGTCGACATTCGACTTCACAGTCGCGTCCTTGTGGGCGAGCATCGCCGGCAGGTCGAGCTCGGCCGGGCCGACCTTCACGCCGAGCGCGCCGAGATGGCCGACCTCGTCGAACCGCTCCGAGGCATGCAGCAGCGCCTTCGACGGGATGCAGCCGATATTGAGGCAGGTTCCGCCATAGGTGGCGCGCTTCTCGACGACCGCGACCTTGAGGCCGAGCTGCGCCGCCTTGACCGCGCAGACATAGCCGCCCGGACCGGAACCGATGACGATGAGGTCGTAGGACATTCGTTTCTGACTCTTGGCTCAGCGGCTGGCTGACATCCGGCGTGCCGCCGGGGCGGCGTCCGAAAGGCGGCGCTTAAAGATCGAGGATCAGGCGCTGCGGGTCTTCCAGGCTCTCCTTGACGCGGACGAGGAAGGTCACGGCTTCCTTGCCGTCGACGACGCGGTGATCGTAGGAGAGCGCCAGATACATCATCGGGCGGATCTCGATCTTGCCGCCGACCACCATCGGCCGCTCCTGGATCTTGTGCATGCCGAGGATGCCGGACTGCGGCGCGTTGAGGATCGGCGTCGACATCAGCGAGCCGTAGATGCCGCCATTGGTGATCGTGAAGGTGCCACCCTGCATCTCCTCGATCTTCAGCTGCCCGTCACGGGCGCGCTTGCCATAGCCGGCGATGGTCTTCTCGATGCCGGCGAGCGAGAGCTGGTCGGCATCGCGCACCACCGGAACGACGAGGCCCTTGTCGGTCCCGACCGCGATGCCGATGTGGTAGTAGTTCTTGTAGACGAGATCGGAGCCGTCGATCTCGGCGTTCACCGCCGGGATGTCCTTCAGCGCCTGGATCACCGCCTTCACGAAGAAGCCCATGAAGCCGAGCTTGGCGCCGTGCTTCTTCTCGAACACGTCCTTGTACTGCGAACGCAGCGCCATGACCGCGCCCATGTCGACCTCGTTGAAGGTCGTCAGCATGGCAGCGGTGTTCTGTGCGTCCTTGAGGCGGCGCGCGATCGTCTGGCGCAGCTTGGTCATGCGCACGCGCTCCTCGCGCGAGGCGTCGTCGGCCGGCGAGGGCGCGCGCGGAGCGGCGGGCGCCGGCGCGGCGGCTGGCGCCGGGCCGCGCTCGATGGCGGCGATCAGGTCGCCCTTGGTGACGCGGCCGTCCTTGCCGGAACCGGCGACGCCGCCGACATCGACGCCGCTCTCGGCGGCGAGCTTGGCGACGGCCGGGCCGTTCGCGTCGGCCGTGACGGGCTTTGCCGGCGCGGCGGCGGGCGCCGCCTTGACGGGCTCGGCGGCCTTGGCCGGCTCGGCAGCCTTCGCAGGCTCCGCGGGCTTGGCCGCGGGCTTCGCGGCAGCACCGGCACCGCCCTCGGCGATCGAGCCGAGCAGCGCGCCGACGCCGACGGTATCGCCGTCCTTGGCCTCCTGCGCCTCGAGCACGCCGGCGCTCGGCGCGGGAACCTCGATCGTGACCTTGTCCGTCTCGAGCTCGACCAGCGGCTCATCGGCAGCGACGGTGTCGCCCACCTTCTTGAACCAGCGCCCGATCGTCGCCTCGGTCACGGATTCGCCGAGGGTGGGTACGCGGATTTCGGTTGCCATGACCAGGTCTCTGCCGTTCGGATCGTCGTTGATGGGGTTGTCTGAAGGGCGGCGCTGCGCCGCCCTCCGTCAGGCGAAGGCTTCGTCGAGGAAGGACGCGAGTTGGGCGAGATGCTTCGACATGAGCCCGGTCGCGGTCGCCGCCGAGGCGGGGCGGCCGACATAGCGGGCGCGCTTCGCAGCGCCGCCGGCCTGGCCGAGCACCCATTCGAGATTGGGCTCGACGAAGGACCAGGCGCCCATGTTCTTGGGCTCTTCCTGGCACCAGACGACCTCGGCATTCTTGAAGCGGCCGAACTCGCCGACCAGCGCCTTGAGCGGGAACGGATAGAGCTGCTCGACGCGCATCAGATAGACGTCGTCGATGCCGCGCTTCTCGCGCTCCTCGTAGAGATCGTAATAGACCTTGCCGGTGCAGACCACGACGCGGCGGATCTTGTCGTCGGGCGCGAGCTTGATGACCTGGTCCTTCAGGAACTCGGCATCGTCCCACAGGAGACGATGGAAGGACGAGATCGGGCCGAACTGCGCGATATGCGACACCGCCCGCTTGTGGCGGAGCAGCGACTTCGGCGTCATCAGGATCAGCGGCTTGCGGATGTCGCGCTTCAGCTGGCGGCGCAGGATGTGGAAGTAGTTGGACGGCGTGGTGACGTTCGCCACCTGCATGTTGTCCTCGGCGCACATCTGCAGGAAGCGCTCGAGCCGCGCCGAGGAATGCTCGGGACCCTGGCCCTCATAGCCATGCGGCAGCAGGCAGACGAGGCCCGACATGCGCAGCCACTTGCGCTCGCCCGACGAGACGAACTGGTCGAAGACGACCTGCGCGCCGTTCGCGAAGTCGCCGAACTGCGCTTCCCACAGGGTCAGCGTGTTCGGATCGGACAGCGAGTAGCCGTATTCGAAGCCGAGCACGGCCTCTTCCGAGAGCATCGAATTGATGACCTCGTAATTGCCCTGGCCTTCCTGGATGTTGTTGAGCGGGATGAACCGCTCCTCGGTCTCCTGGTCGTAGAGCACCGAGTGGCGCTGCGAGAAGGTGCCGCGCTCCACGTCCTGTCCGGACAGGCGGATATGGTGGCCCTCGATGGCGAGGGTCGCGAACGCCAGCGCCTCGGCCGTCGCCCAGTCGATGCCGACGCCCGTCTCGATCGCCTTCCTGCGATTGTCGATGAAGCGCTGGACCGTGCGGTGGATGCGGAAATCGGCCGGGATGTCGGTCAGCCGCGCGCCGATGCGCTTCAGCTCGTCGATCTCGAGGCCGGTCTTGCCGCGGCGCGGATCATCGTCCGCCTGCGCGGCCTTCAGGCCCGACCAGGCGCCGTCCAGCCAGTCGGCCTTGTTGGGCTTGTAGGCCTGGCCGGCCTCGAACTCGGTCTCGAGCTTGGCGCGCCAGGCGGCCTTCAGCTCCTCGACCTCCTCGGCCGTGACGAGGCCCTCGGCGATCAGCTTGCCGGCATAGAGATCGACGATCGCCGGATGGCTGCGGATCGTCCGGTACATCAGCGGCTGCGTGAAGCCCGGCTCGTCGCCTTCGTTGTGACCGAAGCGGCGATAGCAGAACATGTCGATGACGACAGGCTTGTGGAAGCGCTGGCGGAACTCGATCGCCACCTTGGCCGCATAGACCACGGCTTCCGGATCGTCGCCGTTCACATGGAAGATCGGCGCCTCGATCATCTTGGCGACGTCGGAGGGATAGGGCGACGAGCGCGAGAAGCGCGGATTGGTCGTGAAGCCGATCTGGTTGTTGACGATGAAGTGCACCGAGCCGCCGGTGCGGTGGCCCTTGAGGCCCGAAAGGCCGAAGCACTCCGCGACGACGCCCTGGCCGGCGAAGGCCGCGTCGCCGTGGATCAGCAGCGGCAGCACCTCGGAGCGCACATAGTCCTTGCGCTGGTCCTGCTTGGCGCGCGCCTTGCCGAGCACCACCGGATCGACGATCTCGAGATGCGAGGGATTGGCGGTCAGCGACAGATGCACCTTGTTGCCGTCGAACTCGCGGTCCGACGAGGCGCCGAGGTGATACTTGACGTCGCCCGAGCCCTCGACGTCGTCGGGGGCGTAGGAGCCGCCCTTGAACTCGTGGAACAGGGCGCGATGCGGCTTGGCCAGCACCTGCGTCAGAACGTTGAGGCGGCCGCGATGGGCCATGCCGAGCACGATCTCGCGCACGCCGAGATTGCCGCCGCGCTTGATGATCTGCTCGAGCGCCGGGATCAGCGCCTCGCCGCCGTCGAGCCCGAACCGCTTGGTGCCGGTGAACTTGACATCGAGGAACTTCTCGAAGCCCTCGGCCTCGACCAGCTTGTTGAGGATCGCCTTCTTGCCTTCGTTGGTGAAGGAGATGGCCTTGTCGGGACCCTCGATGCGCGCCTGGATCCAGGCCTTCTCGGCCGGATCGGAGATGTGCATGAACTCGACGCCGAGCGTCGAGCAATAGGTGCGCTTCAGGATCGCCAGCATCTCGGGGATGGTGGCGAATTCGAGCCCGAGCACGTGGTCGATGAAGATCTTGCGGTCGTAGTCGGCCTCGGTGAAGCCGTAGCTCGAGGGGTGCAGTTCCTCGTGGTCGCCGACCGTCGCGAGATGCAGCGGGTCGAGATCGGCATGCAGGTGGCCGCGCATGCGGTAGGCGCGGATCATCATGATGGCGCGCACGCTGTCGCGCGCCGCCTGCTGCAGCGCCGCCTCGGAGACGGCGGGGGCGGGCGCGGCGCCGTTGGCCGGCGCGGGCGCCGTCTTCGCCGCGGCCTCGGCCTTCGCCTTCAGCTTGTCGGTGACGATCTTCTCGATCTGGCCCCAGTTGCCGTCCATGGCCGAGACGAGCTCGCCATTGGCGTGGATCGGCCAGTCGGGCCGCTGCCAGGTCGCGCCGCGGGCTTCGGCCGCGACCGTGCGCGGGTCATCCTTGAGCGCGGAAAAGAAATCCCGCCACTCGGCATCCACCGAGGCGGGATCCTTCTCGTACCGCCCGTACAGGTCCTCGATATAGGCGGCGTTGCCGCCATAGAGGAAAGACGAGGATTGGAACGCCGCGTTGGCTTGTTCGCGTGCCATTGTTCAAGCGAGGAGCCGCCGCTCCTCTCTCCCTGATCGCGCGGCCGCCGGTGGCCGCGCCGTTTCGTTGTCCGACATAAGCTGCCCCGCTGATGTCGGTCCTTACCACTAACCCTTCAAGACCTCGACCAAGGTCTTTCCAAGGCGGGCCGGAGAAGGCGAGACACGAATGCCCGCCGATTCCATGGCCGCGATCTTGTCCTCGGCGCCGCCCTTGCCGCCCGAGATGATGGCGCCGGCATGGCCCATGCGGCGGCCGGGAGGCGCCGTGCGGCCCGCGATGAAGCCGACCATCGGCTTCTTGCGGCCGCGCTTGGCCTCGTCCTTGATGAACTGCGCCGCGTCTTCCTCGGCCGAGCCGCCGATCTCGCCGATCATCACGATCGACTCCGTCGCATCATCGGCCAGGAACATTTCCAAAATGTCGATGAATTCGGTGCCCTTGACCGGATCGCCGCCGATGCCGACGGCCGTCGTCTGGCCGAGGCCCTCGTTCGAGGTCTGGAACACCGCCTCGTAGGTCAGCGTGCCGGAGCGCGAGACGATGCCGACGCTGCCCTTCCTGAAGATGTTGGCGGGCATGATGCCGATCTTGGATTCGCCGGCCGTGACGACGCCCGGGCAGTTCGGCCCGATCAGCCGCGACTTCGAGCCGGAGAGCGAGCGCTTCACCTTCACCATGTCGAGGACGGGAATGCCCTCGGTGATGCAGACGATGAGCGGGATCTCGGCGTCGATCGCCTCGCAGATGGCGTCGGCGGCGCCGGGCGGGGGCACATAGATGACGGAGGCATCGGCGCCGGTCGCCACGCGCGCCTCGGCGACAGTGTCGAACACCGGCAGGCCGAGATGGGTCTGGCCGCCCTTGCCGGGCGAGGTGCCGCCGACGAGCTGCGTGCCATAGGCGAGCGCCTGCTCGGAATGGAAGGTGCCGTTCTTGCCGGTGAAGCCCTGGGTGATGAGCTTCGTGTTCTTGTCGATCAGGATGGACATCAGGCAGCTTCCTTCACGGCCTTGACGATCTTCTGGGCCGCATCGTCGAGATCGTCCGCGGGAATGACGTTGAGACCGCTCTCGCGGATGATCTGCTTGCCGAGTTCGACATTGGTGCCCTCGAGGCGCACGACCAGCGGCACTTCGAGGCCGACCGCCTTCACCGCGGCGAGCACGCCGCGCGCGATGACGTCGCATTTCATGATGCCGCCGAAGATGTTGACGAGGATGCCCTTCACCTTCGGGTCGGAGGTGATGATCTTGAAGGCCGCCGTCACCTTCTCCTCGCTGGCGCCGCCGCCGACATCGAGGAAGTTGGCCGGGCTCTCGCCATAGAGCTGGATGATGTCGAGCGTCGCCATCGCGAGGCCGGCGCCGTTGACCATGCAGCCGATCGTGCCGTCGAGCGCGATATAGGCGAGATCGAACTTCGAGGCCTCGATCTCCTTCTGGTCCTCCTCGGTCTCGTCGCGCAACGCGACGACGTCCGGATGGCGGTAGAGCGAGTTCGAATCGAACGACACCTTGGCGTCGAGCACCTTGAGGTGGCCGTCCTTGGTGACGATGAGCGGGTTGACCTCGAGCATCGCCATGTCCTTGGCGACGAAGGCCGCGTAGAGCTTCGAGACGACGTCGAAGGCTTCCTTGGCGAGCGGGCCGGAAAGGCCGAGCGCCTTGGCGACCGTCAGGCCGTGATGCGGCATGATGCCGGTCGCGGGGTCGACGGAGAAGGTCTTGATCTTCTCGGGGGTCGAATGGGCGACTTCCTCGATGTCCATGCCGCCTTCCGTCGAGACGACGAAGGCGATGCGCGAGGTCTCGCGGTCGACCAGGAGCGAGAGGTAGAACTCCTTCTCGATGTCCGAGCCGTCCTCGACATAGAGGCGGTTCACCTGCTTGCCGGCCGGGCCGGTCTGCACGGTGACGAGCGTCGCGCCGAGCATCTCGGTGGCGAACTGCTTCACCTCGTCGATCGAGCGGGCGAGGCGGACGCCGCCCTTCTCGCCGGCGCTCGCTTCCTTGAACTTGCCCTTGCCGCGACCGCCGGCATGGATCTGCGACTTCACCACCCAGAGGGGGCCGCCGAGCGTGCGCGCCGCGGCCTCCGCCTCGGCGGCCGAGAAGATGGCGACGCCGTTCGACACCGGCGCACCGAATTCCTTCAGCACTGCCTTGGCCTGGTATTCATGGATATTCATGGGATGCGCTCCGCTGGCTCTGCCGGGATCAGGCGCCGAGCGCCGGGACGATCTTGACGCAGGCCTCGACGAGGCCCTCGACCGCGCTGATCGACTTGTCGAGCATCGCCTGCTCCCTGGCGTCGAGCTCGATCTCGATGATCCGCTCCACGCCCTCGGCGCCGATGACGATCGGCACGCCGATATAGCGGCCCGAGACGCCATACTGGCCGTCGAGCTGGGCGGCGGCCGGCAGGACGCGCTTCTTGTCCCTGAGATAGCTCTCGGCCATCGCGATCGCCGAGGCGGCGGGGGCGTAGAAGGCCGAGCCGGTCTTCAGGAGGTTCACGATCTCCGCGCCGCCGTCACGGGTGCGCTGGACGATCTCCTCGAGGCGCGCCTCGGTCAGCCAGCCCATCTTGACGAGGTCGGTCAGCGGGATGCCGGCGACCGTCGAGTAGCGGGTCAGCGGCACCATGGTGTCGCCATGGCCGCCGAGCACGAAGGCGGTGACGTCCTCGACCGAGACCTTGAACTCGTCGGCGATGAAGTGGCGGAAGCGCGCGCTGTCGAGCACGCCGGCCATGCCGACCACCTTCTTCGGCGAGAGGCCGGAGAACTTCTGCAGCGCCCAGACCATCGCGTCGAGCGGATTGGTGATGCAGATGACGAAGGCATCGGGCGCATGGGTCCGGATGCCGGCCCCCACCTGCTCCATGACGCCGAGATTGATGCCGAGCAGGTCGTCGCGGCTCATGCCGGGCTTGCGCGGCACGCCGGCCGTGACGATCACGACGTCGGCGCCGGCGATCGCCTCGTAGGACGAGGCGCCCGAGATGGCCGAATCGAAGCCGAGGACCGGCGCGGCCTCGGCGATGTCCAGCGCCTTGCCCTGCGGAACGCCGTCGGCGATGTCGAACAGGACGATGTCGCCGAGCTCCTTGAGGCCGGCGAGAAGGGCGAGCGTGCCGCCGATCTGACCGGAACCGATCAGGGCAATCTTGGCTCGAGCCATGTGAAAGGTCTCCCGCGAGAGGTTTACCTAAACGTAAGGTCCACAGTCGGATGGCTGCCGGAACGGGGTCGCCATAGCGCGATTAGCTGAACGGCGCAAGTCGAACAAATCCCGCGAGGCAAGGAAATCCGCCATCTCGCGGTCAGCTTACGTTTGCGTCAGGTCTCGGCGATGAAGCCCTTGTGGGCGCCCTGCTGATAGTCGCGCGAGCGCATTTCGGTGAGGCGCGAGGCGGTCCGCGCGAACTCGAAAGCCTCGGTTCCGGTCTCGGCGCGATAGAGATCGTCCGGCTCCGCGGCGGCCGAGACGATGATGCGGACATGGCCGTCATAGAGCGCGTCGATCAATGTGATGAAGCGCTTGGCCTCGTTGCGCCGCGTCTCGTCCATCACCGGGATGTGATCGATGACCACCGTGTGGAAGGCATGCGCGACGGCGAGATAGTCGCTCGGCCCGAGCGGGCGGCCGCAGAGATCGGCGAAGTCGAAGCGCGCCACACCCTTCGCGGCGGCCGGCACCGCGACGTCGCGGCCGAGCACCGACAGCGTCGTCGGGCCGGGATCGCCACCGGCGGTGAGCTTTGCGAAGGCGGCGTCGAGCGCGGCATCCGCCTCCGGCCCGAGCGGCGTCAGGTAGAGCGGCAGCGCGTCGAGCTTCTCGCGGCGATAGTCGGTGCGCGCGCCCAGCTCCACCACCTCGCAGCGCTGCTTGAGCAGCGCCACGAAGGGCATGAAGTGATCGCGGTTGAGGCCGCCGCGATAGAGATCGTCGGGGGCGACGTTCGAGGTCGCGACCATGACGACATCGGCGGCGAAGAGGCGGGTGAACAGCCGCCCGAGGATCATCGCATCGGCGATGTCGGTGACCGTGAATTCGTCGAAGCAGATGAGCTCGGTCTCGGCGGCGATGGCGTCGGCGACCGGCGCGATCGGGTCGTCGCCCTTGATGGTGCCGGCCTTGATGGCCTCGCGGGCGCGGAACACCCGCGCATGCACGTCGGCCATGAAGTCGTTGAAATGGGCGCGGCGCTTCTTCTCCGGCACGGCCGCCGCGAAGAAGAGGTCCATCAGCATGGTCTTGCCGCGGCCGACGGCGCCATGGACATAGAGGCCGCGCACGGCCTCGCGTTCCTTCTGCCGCTTGCCGAACAGCCAGCCGAGCGCGCTCGATTTCGAGGCGAGCCTTCGGCCGGCGAGGTCGCTGTTCAGCGCGTCGAGCCGGGCGACCAGCGCGCGCTGCGCCGGATCCCCCTCGATGGCGCCGTCCGCGACCAGACGTTCATAGGCGTCGGCGACCGCGCCGCGAACCGGCAGCCCCTCGCGCACGCGGCGGTCCTCCGGATGCTGGCGGCGCGATCAGCGCGAGAAGGAGACCGGCTGGCCCGAATCGGCCGAGCCTTCGAAGCGGTTGGTGCCGGCCGGGCTGAGGCGGGCCACCGGCGAGCCGCCGGAACCGGCGAGCACGACCTGCGAGCCGGAAAGGCTCCAGGCCGAGATGCCCTTCAGCGTCGGCGAGGTGCAGCCGCGGGTCGAGGCGCGATAGCCGCCGGTCCAGGAGGTCAGCGTCATGAAGAGCTGGCAGCTCTCGCCGCCCGACTTCAGCGACCAGCCGCCGAGGAGGTCGGTGCGGCCGAGTTCGGCGCGGGCCGTGCTGGTATTGGGGGCGGTGACCTGCGCGGGCGCGGCCGGGGTGGCCGGCGGCAGCGTGGCGGCGTCGGCGGGCGGAAGCGTCGCGGAAGCGGGCGGCGTCGCCGGCAGGCCGGGCGCGTTGGGGTCGGCGGCCGGGGGCGGCAGGGCCGACTTCTCGATGGGGACGGCGGCGACCGGCGGCAGCGTGTCGTTGTCGACCACGCGCTGCTGGTCGACCGGACCGAGACCGACGGCGCCGAACGAGCCGCAGCCGGCCAGCGCCGCAGTGAGCAGGATCGGCGCAAGACGGCCAACTCGCATCGCATTCTCCTTCATCGGGCGGGGCACCCGGTCGCACATGGGGAAAGGGACCATTTCATCCGGCCTGGCGGGCGGCGCCAAGCGACGCGGCAGTCTTTCGCTGCGTCGCACATCCACCCTTCGGTTCGCGCATACGGCATCTTCAAGGCAGCGACAAGGCACGCGAAAGACACAGGGACCGAAAAACGGGCGCGTTCCTCATTCTGCGGCGTGACAGCAGGCCTCGATATTGTGCCCGTCAGGATCGAGGACGAAGGCGCCGTAGTAGTTCGGGTGGTAATGGGCGCGGATGCCCGGCGCTCCATTGTCGATCCCGCCGGCGGCCATCGCCGCCGCATAGAACGCATCGACATCCGCCCGGCGGCGGGCGGCAAAGGCGACGTGGAGATGCGGCGTCGTGCGGCCGCCCTCGGAGATCCAGAAATCCGGCTTGCCGGCGCCGAAACCCGCGCCCTTGACGCCGGCCTCCTCGGGAATGCGCATGACGAGCGCAATCCCGAGCGGGGCGAGCGCGCGCTCGTAGAAGGCGACGGATGCGTCGAAATCGGCGACCTGGACGCCGATGTGATCGAGCGTGGACATGGGTCATCTCCCAAGGCTCTGGCGGGGCCGGGCGGCCCGCCTTCCGCGCTCACAATGCCGCCGGCGGCGCGCGGCGGACATGACCCACATCATGTCGCCGGCTCTTCGCATCGTCCGGCTGTCGGCCCGGTCAGCTCGAGCGGTCTTCCGGGCGCAGCGTCAGGCCGAACTCAGCCGCCTTGGCCGCGATCTCGGAGAGCGGCCGGTGCATCGCCTGCGCGATCACCTCCGCCGAGACGTCTTCCATCGCGAGTTCCCTGAGGCGGTCCACCGCCTCCAGCGTCCAGCGCGGGCCGGCCTCGGCCGCATGCGAGGCGCCGAGATGGGTGTTCGGAAGGGACGTCGTGGATTGCGGGCCTGCTTCGGCCGCCGCGGAGCGCTCCGCGGGCATCCCCGTTGGGTTCGACATGGCATCCTCCTGCGCATCCAGCCCCCGCCCTGCGCAGAGGCAGGGCTCAGGGCCGAACGCCGGGGAGGCGGCAAGGTTCCCGGCGGCGGATCAGACGCGCCGCTCGACCATCATCTTCTTGATCTCGGCGATCGCCTTGGCCGGGTTGAGGCCCTTGGGGCAGGTCTGCGCGCAGTTCATGATCGTGTGGCAGCGATAGAGGCGGAACGGATCCTCGAGATTGTCGAGCCGTTCGCCCGTCGCTTCGTCGCGGCTGTCGATCAGCCAGCGATAGGCCTGCAGCAGCACGGCCGGGCCGAGATAGCGGTCGCCGTTCCACCAGTAGCTCGGGCAGGAGGTCGAGCAGCAGGCGCAGAGGATGCACTCGTAGAGACCGTCGAGCTTCTCGCGGTCCTCGTGGCTCTGCAGCCACTCCTTCTCCGGCTCCGGCGTCGCCGTCTTGAGCCAGGGCTCGATCGAGCGATGCTGGGCGTAGAAATTGGTCAGGTCCGGAACGAGGTCCTTCACCACCGCCATATGCGGCAGCGGATAGATCTTCACCGGGCCCTTCACGTCCTCGATGCCCTTGGTGCAGGCGAGGGTGTTGGAGCCGTCGATGTTCATCGCGCAGGAGCCGCAGATGCCTTCGCGGCAGGAGCGTCGGAAGGTCAGCGTCGGATCGATCTCGTTCTTGATCTTGATGAGGGCATCGAGAACCATCGGCCCGCATTCGTCGAGATCGACGAAATAGCTGTCGACATGCGGATTGGCGCCGTCGTCGGGGTTCCAGCGATAGATGCGGAACTCGCGCACATTGTTGGCGCCGGCCGGCCGCGGCCAGGCCTTGCCCTCGTTGATCGTCGAGTTCTTGGGAAGCGTGAGCTGGACCATGATCGTCCCTTGCTGAGTGCTGTTGTCAGCGCCGATCCTTGCGGATCATCAATTTGAGTCCGGACCAGACGGCATCGACAGCCGCCACCTTGACGTCGACGAGGTCGAGCGCGAGGGCGGCATCGCGGATGACGTCCTCGGTCACGTCGGTCGGTACCCTGGATGCCTTCTTGGGCCAGGAGACCCAGATCATGCCGTCGCGGCGGATCGCCCCCTGCAAGCCGGCGAGATGGTCCTCGATCTCGGCCCGCCGGGCGGTGAACGCATGCACCGCGTCGAAACGGCCCCAGTCGAGCGGCGCGGACCATGTGTCGAGCCGCACGACCTCGGCGAAATCGGCGCTCGTGGCGAGCGGCTCCAGCGCCTCCGGCAGGCCGATGAAGGCGACCGTCATCCCGTCCCGGAAGCCGAGCTTCTCGGGCAGCGGCCGCTTCGAATAGCCGGCCTCGGGAGCGGGGGCGGTCACCGTCATCGCCTCAGTAGACTCGCGCCTTGGGCTCGATATAGGCGATGTCGTTCGACATCGTGTAGGTGTGCACCGGCCGGTCCTCGAGGCGCACGGACTTCGTCGCCGTGTCGACGAAGGCGAGCGAGTGCTTCATCCAGTTCGCGTCGTCGCGGTTCGGATAGTCCTCGCGGGCATGGGCGCCGCGCGACTCGGTCCGGTTCTGCGCCGAATCCATGGTCGCCACCGCCTGAACGATCAGGTTCTCGAACTCCAGCGTCTCGATGAGGTCGGAGTTCCAGATCAGCGAGCGGTCGGTGACGCGGATGTCCGACGCGTCGCGCCAGACATGGTGGATCAGCTCGTGGCCTTCATCCAGCACCTCGCCGGTGCGGAAGACGGCGCAGTTCGACTGCATCACCTTCTGCATGCGCAGGCGCAGCGCCGCCGTCGGCGTGGCGCCGTTCGCATGGCGCAGATGGTCGAGGCGCGCGATGGCGTCCTCGCCGTCGCCCTTGGCCAGTTCGCGCTGCTTCTCGCCGGGCCGGACGGTCTCGATGGCGCGCAGCGCCGCCGCGCGGCCGAAGACAACGAGATCGGTGAGCGAATTGGAGCCGAGCCGGTTGGCGCCGTGCACCGAGACGCAGGCCGCCTCGCCGACGGCCATCAGGCCGGGCACGACCTTGTCGGGATCGCCGCCGACCTTGGTCAGCACCTCGCCGTGATAGTTCGTCGGGATGCCGCCCATATTGTAATGGACGGTCGGCAGCACCGGGATCGGCTCCTTGGTGACGTCGACGCCGGCGAAGATCTTGGCGCTCTCGGAAATGCCCGGCAGCCGCTCGTGCAGGAGCGCGGGGTCGAGATGGTCGAGATGCAGGTGGATGTGGTCCTTGCCCTTGCCCACGCCGCGGCCCTCGCGGATCTCCATGGTCATGGCGCGGGAGACGACGTCGCGCGAGGCAAGGTCCTTGGCGGAGGGCGCATAGCGCTCCATGAAGCGCTCGCCCTCGGAATTGGTGAGATAGCCGCCCTCGCCGCGCGCGCCCTCGGTGATGAGGCAGCCGGCGCCATAGATGCCGGTCGGATGGAACTGCACGAATTCCATGTCCTGCAGCGGCAGGCCGGCGCGGAGCACCATGCCGCCGCCGTCGCCGGTGCAGGTATGGGCGGAAGTCGCCGAGAAATAGGCGCGGCCATAGCCGCCGGTCGCCAGGATCGTCTTGGCGGCACGGAAGCGGTGCAGCGAGCCGTCTTCCATCGACAGCGCGACGACGCCGCGGCAGACGCCGTCTTCCATGATCAGGTCGATGGCGAAATATTCGATGAAGAACTCGCAGGCGTGACGCAGCGACTGGCCATAGAGCGTGTGCAGGATGGCGTGGCCGGTGCGGTCGGCGGCGGCGCAGGTGCGCTGGGCGATGCCCTTGCCGAAATTCGTCGTCATGCCGCCGAACGGGCGCTGGTAGATCTTGCCGGCCTCGGTGCGCGAGAAGGGCACGCCGAAATGCTCGAGCTCGTAGACGGCGGCCGGAGCGTTGCGCACGAGATATTCGATCGCGTCCTGGTCGCCCAGCCAGTCCGACCCCTTGACGGTGTCGTACATGTGGAAGCGCCAGTCGTCCTCGCCCATGTTGCCGAGCGCAGCCGAGATGCCGCCCTGCGCCGCCACGGTGTGGCTGCGGGTCGGGAACACCTTGGAGATGCAGGCGGTCTTCAGTCCGCCCTCGCTGGCGCCGAGCGCCGCGCGAAGGCCTGCGCCGCCGGCTCCGACGACGACGACGTCGAAGGTGTGATCGATGAAGGTGTATGCGCGGCCGTTCACGGCCGGCGCGCTGCCATTGGCCTCGGCCATCGTCAGCCTCCGAAGGTGATCTTGATGAGGGCGAGCGCGGCGGCGACGCCGACCGCGATCGAGAAGAAGGCGTTGGCCACCAGCAGCGTGACCTTGGCGGCGCCGTGGAAGTAGTCCTCGATGATCACCTGCATGCCGATCTTCATGTGCCATGCGCCGGCGCCGACCATCAGCACCATCAGGAGCGCCACGAAGGGATTAGCGAGCACCGCGACCACCTCGCCATGCGGGCGGCCGGCCAGCGCGATGACGAGGATAACGAAGACGAGGGTGAGGACGGCGAGGGCGGCGCCGGTGAGGCGCTGATACCAGAAATGACCCGTGCCCTCGCGGGCGGAGCCGAGGCCGCGGACCCGGGACAGCGGGGTGCGCATCGAAGGCGTGGTCGTGGACGAACTGGGCGTCGACATGCGGGATGACCTCAGGAGAGCGCCAGGGCGACGATCCAGACCAGGATCGTCAGCGCGGCCGAGCCGATGATGTTCGCCCAGGCGAGATTGTCGCGGGCGCTCTTGGAGAAGCCGGCGCCGACATCCCAGACGAAATGGCGCAGGCCGCCCAGGAGGTGATGCAGCAGCACCCAGGTGTAGCCGAACAGCACGATGCGCCCGATCCACGAGCCGAACACGGCATTGGCGAATTCGAACGGGCCGGGGCCGGCGGCGGCGGCGATCAGCCACCAGGCCAGAAGCAGCGTGCCGCCATAGAGCGCGACGCCGGTTGCCCGATGCAGGATCGACATCGTCATCGTGATCGGCCAGCGATAGATCTGCAGGTGCGGAGAGAGCGGCCGGCTCGCCTTCGCCTCGGCGTTCGACATGGGCTGGATCCTCCTCTAGCTTACGTTTACGTAAGCTTCACCACTGCTTGCTGGAGTCGTTCTAGCGCCATTGTGCGGCCCGGTCAAAAGCCCTGCGACAATCTGGCCGATCCGTCTGGAAGGGAAATGCCATGGAGCGACGACTGATTTCGACCGGGTCGCCTTTCGAGCGGGCAGCGGGCTATTCGCGCGCGCTCGTGCAGGGACCATGGTGTTTCGTGGCCGGAACGACCGGCTACGACTACGCCACCATGACGATGCCGGACGATGTCGGCGCGCAGGCGCGCAACGCGCTCGCGACCATCGAGGCGGTGTTGAAAGATGCCGGATTTTGTCTCGAAGATGTTGTGCGCGTCCACTATTTCGTCACCGACGCTGCGCATGCCGACGCGGTCTTCGCCGAGACGGGCCGCGTCTTCGGCACGATCCGCCCGGCGGCCACCATGGTCGTCGCGGGCCTGATCCGGCCGGAAATGAAGGTCGAGATCGAGGTAACCGCGCTGAAGCCTTAACGCGGACGCGGTGCTTGCATCGGCCGCGCCGCCTCGCTATCGCTCGCCGATCCCTGCCTCATCTGCCCAGCCTTGGCCAGAACCTTCCGGAGAGCCGCGCCATGACCAGCTTCAACCTCCTGCTCCTGCCCGGCGACGGGATCGGCACCGAGATCATGGCCGAGGTGAAGCGCGTCATCGACTGGTTCGGCGCGCGCGGCGTCGCCTCCTTCGAATACGAGCACGACCTCGTCGGCGGCTCGGCCTATGACGCCCATGGCAAGGCGGTCTCCGAGGCGACGATGGCCAAGGCGCTCGCCGCCGACGCCGTGATCTTCGGCGCCGTGGGCGGTCCGAAATGGGATGGCGTGCCCTATGACGTGCGCCCCGAGGCGGCGCTCCTGCGGCTGCGCAAGGATCTGGCTTTGTTCGCCAATCTGCGTCCTGCCATCTGCTATCCCGCGCTCGCCGACGCCTCCTCGCTGAAGCGCGAACTCGTCGAGGGCCTCGACATCCTCATCGTGCGCGAGCTCACCGGCGGCGTCTATTTCGGCGAGCCGAAGGAGATCGTGACGCTGGAGAACGGCCAGAAGCGCGCCGTCGATACCCAGCTCTACACCTCGCCGGAAATCGAGCGCATCGCCCGCGTCGCGTTCGATCTCGCCCGCGCCCGCAACAAGCGCGTCGCCTCGGCCGAGAAGCGCAACGTCATGAAGTCGGGCGTGCTCTGGAACCAGATCGTGACGCGCGTCGGCAAGGAGGAATATGCCGATGTCGCGCTCGAGCATGTGCTCGCCGACAATTGCGCGATGCAGCTCGTCCGCCGTCCCAAGCAGTATGATGTCATCGTCACCGACAATCTCTTCGGCGACATCCTGTCCGACGTCGCCGCCATGCTGACCGGCTCGCTCGGCATGCTGCCCTCCGCCTCGCTCGGCGCGCCCGACGCGACGACCGGCCGGCGCAAGGCGCTCTACGAGCCGGTGCACGGTTCGGCCCCGGACATCGCCGGCAAGGGCATCGCCAACCCGATCGCGATGATCGCGTCCTTCGGCATGGCGCTGCGCTATTCCTTCGGTCTCGTCGCCGAGGCGGACCTGCTCGACCGGGCCATCGCCGGCGTGCTCGCCAAGGGGCTCAGGACCGCCGATATCGCCACGGCCGGGACTACGCCCTGTGGCACCACCGCCATGGGCGACGCGATCATCGCCGAGCTCGACATCCTCTCGACCTGATGGGGGCGAGGGGCAGTTTTTTGCGCGTGGACGCTGGCAATATCGGGGCAGACCCTGTATACGGCCGCATCCAGATTGACAGCCCGTTCCGACGGGCGGCACGCCGCGCTCGAGGCGGCGACGTGACGAAGGAAGATTGAAATGGCCGTTCCGAAGCGAAAGACTTCGCCCTCCAAGCGCAACATGCGCCGCTCGCATGACGCTCTTTCGCAGCCGACCTATATCGAGGACAAGAATTCGGGCGAGCTGCGCCGTCCGCATCACATCGACCTCAAGACCGGCATGTATCGCGGCCGCCAGATCCTGACGCCGAAGGCGGAAGGCTGATCCGGCCAGCCCGGTCTCAAGTGCTCGAAAGGCCGGCCTCGCGCCGGCCTTTTGCTTTTTGGGGGCGGGCCTGGCGGCCGCATTGTCCACGCGCATTGCGCGTGTCACTGTCGCGCCTCGCGCCGCCGCTTCGCCGGCGCAACAGGGACGGCCGATGCCGATGGACGACGCCTCGATCGAGCAGGTTCTCGCCCGCAACGGCGAGGCCGTCTATCGCTGGACGATCGGGGATGACAGCCTTGCCTGGAGCGCCGGCGCCGCTCGGCTGCTCGGTGTCGCCGACCCTGCCGCCATCGCGACCGGCGCCGCCTATCACGCGCTTTCCGACACCGGCAATCCGGTGTCGCGACGCGAGCAGGTGCTGAAGGGGCTCGGCTTCGACAATGGCGAGGGCGTTTCCTACAGGATCGAATATGCCCTGCGCCCGGAGGGGCTGGATGGGCCGGTCGTCTGGATCGAGGACATCGGCCGCTGGTATGCGGAGGGATCGCGCCGCGCCGTCCGTGCCGAAGGGCTCGTCCGCGTCATCAACGAACGGCACGCGCGCGAACAGAGGCTCGCCTTTCTCACGCGCTACGACACCGAGACGGGCCTCCTCAACCGCGCCTATCTCCTCGATCTTCTGACGAACACCATCGCGGACGCCCGGAAGTTCCGCACCTCCGCCGCCTTCCTGCAGATCGCGATCGACGACCTGCCGCTCATCAACGCCGCCTACGGGCTTCAGGCCGGCGACCGGGCGGTCGTGGCGGTAGCGCAACGCATTCGTGGTCGACTGCGCGAGGGCGATGCGATCGCGCGCTATTCGGGTGGCAAGCTCGCGCTCCTCCTCATGAATTGCGACGAGCAGGAGATGCAGGTCGCCGCCGAGCGCTTCCTCGCCGCCGTGCGCGAGGACGTCATCGTGACGCCGGAGGCGGCCTTCGCCATCACGGTCTCGATCGGCGGTGTCGCCATTCCGCGCCATGGCCGAAACCGGGCCGAGTGTCTTGAGCGGGCACAGGAGAGCCTCGACCTTGCGCGCGGCGCCGGCCGCGGCCGCTTCGTCGCCTTCGCGCCGTCGGCGGAGCGCGCCGAGCAGCGACGCGCCAATGCCGCCCTGTCGCGCCAGCTGGTCGGGGCGCTGACCGAGCGTCGCCTGCGACTCGCCTTCCAGCCGGTGGTCGATATCGCAACGCGCCGGCCGCTGTTCCATGAGGCGCTGCTGCGCCTCGTGCAGCCCGACGGATCGATCGTCTCTGCCGGACATGTGATGCCCCTCGCCGAGCAGCTCGGCCTCGCGCGGCTTTTCGATCTCGCGATCCTCGAACTCGTGCTCAAGGCGCTCGCCGATCATCAGGAGGCGGTGCTCTCGGTCAATGTCGCCCCGGAGACCATCGCAGCGCCGGACTGGCTGGCGCTCGTCACGGAAATGGTGGAGCGCCGCCCCGATATCGGGCGCCGTCTGATCGTCGAGATCACCGAGACCAGCGCCATCCGCAACATCAAGGAAACGGAACTGTTCGTCGACGCCGTGCACCGGCTCGGCGCGCGTGTCGCGATCGACGATTTCGGCGCCGGTTACACGTCGTTCCGCAGCCTGCGCCGCCTTGCCGTCGATGTCGTCAAGATCGACGGCGATTTCGTACGCGCCATCACGGCGAGCGGCGACGACCAGATCTTCGTCCGGCGCCTCGCGGAGCTGGCGCGCGACCTCGGCATCGAGACCGTGGCCGAATGGGTTCAGGACGAGGCGGCGGTGCGGCTCCTCGCCGGCTGGGGCGTGCAGGCGATCCAGGGGGATGTCTCCGGCGAGGCGAGCCTCGATCCCCCATGGGCCGCGACCAACTCAGACTGACTGGCTCGCGATCCGGTCGATGGCCGCGGCGAGGGCGATGTCCTTGTCCGTCAGGCCGCCGGCATCATGCGTCGTGAGCGTGATCGTCACGGTACGGTAGACATTCGACCATTCGGGATGATGGCCCATAGCCTCCGCCGCCAGAGCGACCCGCGTCATGAAGGCGAAGGCTTCGGAAAAGTCGCGGAAGTCGAATCGCCGCGTCAGCGCGTCGCGTCCGTCGGCCTCGTGCCAGGCGGCTTCGAGTGTCGCGAGGGCTTCGTCGCGCAGGGTGCCTTCGAGCCGGGTCATGCCGCCACCGCCAGCGGATAGCTGTGCTCGACGAGATAGGGGCCGCCGCCGACCGAATCGCGCGAGGAGAACAGAACGAATCGGCTCGCCGTGAAAGGCGGCGCATAGAAGCCGCCGCGCAACGCCAGATAGGACGCGACCTCCCGCTCGCTGGTCCCGCGCAGCCGCGCCAGCGTCACATGCGGCATGAAGCGCCGACCCTCCGCCGGCAGCCCGATCCGCTGCATGATGCGTTCGTGCTCGGCCTGCAGTTCGGCAAGCGCCCGGCTCGGTGTGACTCGCGCGACGATCGAATGCGGTTTCGACGTCCCGAATGCGCTGAGTCCGTCGAGTTGGAGCTGGATTTCCCGCCGGCGGACGCGGGACAGAGCCTCGGCGACCTCGTCCGCCGTGCGGAAATCGATGTCGCCGATGAAGCGTAGCGTCACATGATAGAAGTCCGCGTCGATCCACCGTGCGCCGGGCAGGCCGCCGCGAAGAAGGCTCAGCCTCTCGCCCACCTCCACCGGAACTTCGAGGGCAGTGAACAGGCGCGGCATCGGCATCTCCTCTGGTGCAAACGAGGATGTCGACAGCATTGCGGTTTGCCGGAGGGCTGTAAAGCCGCCTCGCCGCTCCAGCAGCGGCGCCGGCCGATCGATGGCCCGATTTCCGGCGACCGCCTCCCGGCCTCAGGGGGACGGATTGCCGCGCAGCTGGTGCACGGCGTCGAGGCGCGCCTCGATCTCCGGCGTGATGACGACGTCGATGCTCGCGATATCCGCTTCGAGCTGTGCCATCGTCGTGGCGCCGATGATGTTCGACGTGACGAAGGAGCGGCTGGTGACGAAGGCGAGGGCCATCTGCGACGGGTCGAGACCGAAGTCGCGCGCGACGGCGAGATAATCGTCGATCGCCTCATGTGCACCAGGCGTCTCGTAGCGCTGGCCGCGGTTGAAGAGCGTCGACCGGGCACCGGCAGGCCGGGCACCGTTCTGGTACTTGCCCGAGAGATAGCCCTGCGCGAGCGGCGAGTAGGCGAGGAGGCCGACATCCTCACGAAGCGCGACCTCCGCGAGGTTCACCTCGAAGGTGCGGTTGAGGAGGTTGTAGGCGTTCTGGATCGACACCACCCGAGGCCCCTTGCCGGCCTCGGCCGCGGCGACGAAGCGCATCGTGCCCCAGCTGCTCTCGTTTGAAAGGCCGACATGGCGAATCTTGCCGGCGGCGACCAGATCGGCCAGCACGTCGAGCGTCTCCTCGATCGGCACCTCGTCGGCGGCCGGGACAGGGTGCTTGTAGCGGACGGGATTGCTGCCCCACTGCGTCACCGTACGGTCGGGCCAGTGCAGCTGGTAGAGATCGATGTAGTCGGTGCCGAGCCGCTCGAGGCTGCCGTCGATGGCATGCTGGATGCCGGCGCGCACGAGGCGTGAGGAACGGCCGCCGCGGAACCAGTCCATGTCGGTCCGACCGACCACCTTGGACGCGATGACGACCTTGTCGCGGTTGCCGCGCGCCTTCAGCCACGAGCCGATGATCCGTTCGGTCGCGCCGGAGGTCTCGGCGCGCGGCGGGATCGAGTAGAGTTCGGCGGTATCGAGGAAGTTGATGCCGCGGTCGAGCGCGAAGTCCATCTGCCGATGGCCTTCCGCCTCCGTGTTCTGCTGGCCCCAGGTCATCGTGCCGAGGCAGATGGCGGACACGCGAAGGTCGGTCCGACCGAGCGAACGGTATTCCATGAAGAAACTCCGGTGGGGAGATGCGTAGGTGGTGGGCGGGCGCCGAGCGCGCCTCCCTCAGCGGGGGGCGGAGGCTTCGGCTACGAGGCGTTCGACGGAGGGTAGCATCCGTTCGACGATCAGCGCGACCCCTTCCGCGTTCGGATGAAGGCCGTCTCCCTGGAGGAGCTGCCGCTGCGCGGCGACGCCGTCAAGGAAGAAGGGATAGAGCATCGCGCCGTGTTCCTTCGCGAGCTCGGGATACATGGCGTCGAACCGCGACTGGTAGTCGGGCCCGAGATTCGGGGCGGCGAGCATGCCGGCGAGCAGGACGGGAATTTCGCGCTTGCCGAGCTTCGTCAGGATGGCGTCGAGCGCCGCGCGGGTACCGGCTACGTCCATGCCGCGCAGCATGTCGTTGGCGCCGAGTTCGACGATTGCCGCGTCGGCGCCGTCGCCCAGCGCCCAGTCGAGGCGCGCGAGGCCGCCGGACGCGGTGTCACCTGACACGCCTGCATTGATGACCGTGACGTCCAGCCCTTTCGCCCGTAGCGCCTTTTCAAGCTGCACCGTGAAGCCGTCCTCGGGACCGAGGCCGTAGCCGGCCGTCAGACTGTCGCCGAGCGCGAGGATCCTGACCGGCGCGGCGGAGGTGGAAGCCGGCGCGAAAAGCGCCGCAAGTCCGAGCGCCAGAGCCGGCAGCAGGGTCTTTATCATCACCATTCCCTTCCCATATCAGGGGTTCGTGCCGCTCGCCGAGCGGGCTTCCCTCCGGGGCGACATATAGGACGCGCAGCATTGAACGTCAGCGACGCCGCTTCATCCGCCCTCATTTCGCTATCGGACGTGGAGCTGTCGCTGGGATCGGGACCCGCCCGCGTCCACATTCTCAGAAGAGTCTCGCTCGATGTGGGGCCCGGCGAGACAGTCGCGTTGATCGGGCCTTCGGGCTCCGGCAAGTCGACGCTGCTGATGGCGATGGCAGGTCTTGAGCGCATCGATTCCGGCCGCCTCTTGGTCGGCGGCATCGATCTCGCCCAACAGGACGAGGACGGGCTCGCGCGCTATCGCGGCGCCTCGGTCGGCATCGTCTTCCAGTCCTTCCACCTCATCCCCAACATGACGGCGCTCGAAAACGTTGCCGTGCCGCTGGAGCTGCAGGGCCGGCGCGACGCCTTCGCCCGGGCCGAGCAGGAGCTCGGCCTCGTCGGGCTCGGCCATCGCCTGACGCATTATCCCTCGGCCCTTTCGGGCGGCGAGCAGCAGCGCGTCGCCATCGCCAGGGCGCTGGTCGCGGAGCCGGCAGTTCTCTTTGCCGACGAGCCGACCGGCAATCTCGACGAGACGACGGGACGGCAGATCGCGGACCTCATCTTCGAAACGGTGCGGCGGCGCGGCACGACGCTGGTGCTGGTCACGCATGACAATGCGCTGGCCGCGCGATGTGGCCGCGTCGTCCGCATCCATTCCGGCATCATCGACGGTGCGGAGCCGGTGCGGAGCGCCGCCGAATGATCATGCTCGCCCGTGCCGGCCGTTTTGCGCTCCGCGAGCTTCGCGGCGGGCTCTCCGGCTTCTTCGTCTTTCTGGCGCTGATTGCGCTCGGCGTCGCAGCCATCGCCGCCGTCGGCTCCGTCTCGCGCGCCATGACGGAAGGGCTCGCCCGTGAAGGCGCCGTCATTCTCGGCGGCGACAGCGCGGTGACGCTCGTCCAGCGTCAGGCGACGCCCGAGGAGCGTGCCTTCCTGGAGGGCGAGGGCGCGGTCTCCGAGATTGCGTCGCTGCGCGGCATGGCGCGGCGCACCGACGGCGCCGATCAGGCCCTGGTCGAGATCAAGGCGGTCGACGGCGCCTATCCGCTCACCGGCAGCCTGGAGGTCGCCCCCGGGGGGCAGAGCCTCGATGCGGCGAAACCCTTGCAGGCACTCGCAGATCCGGAGCTGCTCACCCGGCTCGGCCTCGCGGTCGGCGACGCGCTTGATCTCGGCGCGGCGCGCCTCACGATCGCGGGCACGATCGTCAGCGAGCCCGACAAGCTCGCGACCGGCCTCGGCTTCGGCCCGCGACTGCTCGTCACCCGTGCCGCGCTCGACGCCGCGCAGCTCCTGCAGCCCGGCAGCCTCGTGCAGTGGTCGTATCGCGTGCGTCTCGCCGGCGACGCCGATCCGCTCGCGGTTTCGAAGCGCGCGACGGAGCAGTTTCCCGAGGCGGGTTGGCAGATCCGTACACGCGACGACGCATCGCCCGGCCTTCGGCGAAACATCGACCAGTTCACGCAATATCTGACGCTCGTCGGCCTGGCGGCGCTCATCGTCGGCGGCGTCGGCGTCGCCAATGCCGTCGGCTCGTTCATCGACATGAAGCGCCCGGTGATCGCGACGCTCCGCGCCCTCGGCGCCTCGTCCCGCTTCGTGGTCGCCGTCTATTTCATGCAGATCATGGCCCTCGCGGCGATCGGCGTCGTCATCGGCCTCGCGATCGGTGCTGTGGTTCCGCTCCTCGCGGTGCGCCTGCTCGCCGATGTGCTACCGGTCGGAGCCGAAACCGGTTTCTATCCGGCCGAACTCGCCATCGCCGCGCTCTTCGGACTGATGACGGCTCTGACCTTCGCGCTGGTGCCGCTCGGGCGGATCCGCGACGTTCAGCCGGCGGCGCTGTTCCGCGACATCGGAGCCGGGCTTCCGGCGCGGATCCGATGGCCCTACCTCGCCGCCGCCATTCTCTCTGCCGCGCTCACCGCCGGTCTCGCCGTCTTCTTCGCCTATGACCGCCGGATCGCGCTGATGTTCGTCGTCGCGATCGCCGGTGCCTTCCTGCTGCTGCGCCTCGTCGGCTGGCTGGTGATGCGCGGCGCGCGCATGGCCCCGCGGGCGCGCTCGACGGAATGGCGATTCGCGATCGGCAACATCCATCGTCCCGGTGCGCTGACGGCGTCGGTGGTGCTTTCGCTCGGCCTCGGCCTCACATTGCTCGTCGCCATCGCGCTGATCGACGGCAGCCTGCGCCGGCAGCTCACCGGAGCGATGCCGGACAATGGACCGAGCTTCTTCTTCCTCGATGTTCCGAGCGCCGAGCAGGCGCGCTTCACGGACTTCCTCGCCGAGGAGGTGCCCGGCGGCACGATTGAGAGCGTGCCGATGCTGCGCGGGCGCATCGTCAGCGTCGCCGGGGTCAGGGCGGCGGACCTGAAGCCGGCGCCCGACCAGGCCTGGGTGCTGCAGGGCGATCGCGGCGTGACCTTCTCGGCGACGCTTCCGCGCAATTCACGCCTCGTCGCCGGCGAATGGTGGCTCGCCGACTATTCCGGCGAGCCGCTCGTCTCGCTCGAATCGCGCGTCGCCGAGGGGCTAGGCGTCTCGCTGGGCGACAGCATCGAGGTCAATGTGCTCGGCAGGCCTGTGACGGCGAAGGTCGCCAATCTCCGCCAGGTCGACTGGGAGAGCCTCGCCATCAACTTCGTGATGGTGTTCTCGCCCAACGCCTTCGCCGGCGCGCCTTACACGGTTCTGACGACGCTCGCCTATCCGGGTGGCGGCGATCCGGCCCGCGAGGCGACGCTGATGAAGGATGCCGGACGCGCCTTCCCGGCGATCACCGCCGTCCGCGTCCGCGAGGCGCTCGATCGCGTCTCCGACATTCTCGGTCAGCTGATGCTCGCCATCCGCATCGCGTCGTCGGTGGCGGTGGCGGCGTCCGTCCTGGTTCTGGCCGGTGCGCTGGCGGCCGGACATCGGCGCCGCCTGCACGACGCCGTCATCCTGAAGACGCTCGGCGCCACGCGCCGGCAGCTCGTCTCGGCCTTCTCGCTGGAATACGGGCTGATCGGCCTCGCCACGGCGATCTTCGGCGTTCTCGCGGGCTCGCTGGCCGCATACGGCGTCGTCGCCGGCGTCATGAAGCAGAGCTTCTACTTCGCCGCGGCAAGCGCGGTCGGCGCTGCCGTCGCCGCCGTGGTCGTCACAGTGGTGCTCGGCCTCGCCGGCACATGGCGGCTGCTCGGCCAGAAGGCGGCGCCCGTCCTCAGAAACCTGTAGGCGCTCCCTTACGCATCAGCTACCATTTGCCACGCGTTATCGTCGGGGACCCTTGCATGCGAGATTTGCAGGGGCCATATCGCAAACTGCATTCCGGCCGGCCGGTTCCGAGGTCCTTTCGGAGGTTCGGACCGACGGGGCGTCGCGCGAGAACGCGGACTTTGTACGGGAGAGGGAATTCGATGGCAGATTTCGACAATCGCGTCTCACCGTTTGGCGCAGCGCGTGCCGAAACGGGTGTTATCGATCAGGGCCTGCGCACGCATATGCTGCAGGTCTACAACTACATGGCGATCGGCCTGCTGATCACCGCTGCGGCGTCGATCGGCATGTTCAAGCTGGCCTTCGTGGAGACCGGTGGCGCGCTGCAGCCGACCGCGCTCGGCCAGGTGCTATTCGGCAGCCCGCTGATGTGGGTGATCGTCTTCGCGCCGGTCGTGCTGGTGTTCGTGCTGTCCTTCGGCATCCAGAGGATGTCGGTCGGCGCGGCGCAGTTCACCTTCTGGGTCTATTCGGCCCTGATGGGCGTGTCGCTGACGACGATCTTCGTCATGTACACGGCGCAGTCGATCACGCAGGTCTTCTTCATCAGCGCCGCCACCTTCGGCGCCATGAGCCTCTATGGCTACACGACGAAGCGCGACCTGACGGGGATGGGCTCGTTCCTGTTCATGGGCCTGATCGGCATCGTGATCGCGTCGATCGTCAACATCTTCCTTGGCTCCTCGGGACTCGGCTTCGCCATCTCGGTCCTCGGTGTCCTGATCTTCACGGGCCTCACCGCCTACGACACGCAGAAGATCAAGGAGATGTACTATGCGGGCGACGACGGCACCGTGGCCGGCCGCAAGGCGATCATGGGCGCCCTGACGCTCTATCTCGACTTCATCAACCTGTTCCTCATGCTGCTTCGCCTGTTCGGCGACCGCCGCTGAGCGGATCGACTGGTTGAATGCGAGGGCGCGGCGAAAGCCGCGCCCTTTTTCGTCGCGCTGCCGCCCGTGACCATGACCGGAAAGCCCTCCATCCTCATCCGCGCCGCGACGATCGGCGATCTTCCCGCGATCACCGCCATCTATGGCGCGGCGGTCCAAGCGGGGACGTCGAGCTTCGAACTCGAACCACCGTCGCTGGAGGAGATGACGCGTCGCCACGCCGTGCTCGCCGGAGGCGGCCATCCCTATCTGGTTGCCGTCTCAGACGCCGGCGCGGTCGCTGGCTATGCCTATGCCGGTCCCTACAGGCCCCGACCGGCCTATGCCGCCACGGTCGAGGACTCGATCTACATCGCTGCGGAGGCACGCGGATGCGGCATCGGCCGCCAGCTGCTGGTTGCCCTGATCGGAGCTGCGACGGATGCCGGATTCCGGCAGATGATCGCCGTCATCGGCGACTCGGCCAACAAGGCCTCGGTCGCGCTGCATCTCGGCCTCGGCTTTCGCCTCGTCGGCACCTTCGCCGATGTCGGCTTCAAGCATGGCCGCTGGCTCGACACGGTTCTGATGCAGCGCGTGCTCGGTTCCGGCGCGGAGACTCCGCCGGCCTGACCTCAGCCGTCGACCAGTTTCAGTTTCTTGTCGAGCACCGACAGCACCTGATGCAGGTCGTGGCCACGCTTCATGACATAGCCGCCGGCTGCGATCACGGCATAAGCACCCTGGCGGCGGGCGAGGCTCGGGTCCTTCTCGACGCGGTAGAGCGGCATCTCGGCCGTTCGGCGAAAGATCGAGAAGACGGCCTTTTCCTTCAGATGATCGATCGCATAGTCACGCCACTCGCCGGCGGCGACCATGCGGCCATAGACGCGCAGGATCTGGTTGAGCTCGTGCCTGTTGAAGGCGATCTGGCGGGGGCCTGGCGACGGCTGGTGATGGAGCGGTGCGTGCAGTTCGGGCGGCGAAGCGGTGAAGGGCACCAGCGTCGCCGCCGAGCGGTTCTTCGCTTCCTCCTCGCTGTCGGACAACAGCGCCTCCTGCCTGTCGCGCGACGCGTGTCGCAGTCCTGTCATGATCGCCCCGATCGGTCGGGCTGGCAAGGCGGGAGGCGTCCTTGTAACGGAAATGATCGCTCGCGCCCGTGTGTCGCGGCCTCACGAAGGCGTGAATGCAGCGGCGAGGATTTTCACGCTTTCGCCCTTTTTCGGCCTGCCACCAGCCGCATTGCGGGGTAGTATTGTCTCCATACAGACGGTCCGGCTCGGCAGGGACTTCGGAATTTCTCAGCCCCCCAGCCCCCCGGGGTACCAGGTTCGAGCCGGACCACCCCTCCTCAGCCCGATGCGGCGGCAGAGGAACCTTTCCCCAAAAGCTCCGCTTCCTCGTCGCGCCGCCTTCGGCTTGACAGCCCATGGCCTTGCCGCCAGTGTGCGCGCGCTTTCGGACCCCGCGCATTCGCGTGGTGTCCCGTGATCTTGGTCCGGCGTTCAGGTTTCAATGCGCACCTTTCTGGAATTCGAGAAGCCCGTCGCCGATCTCCAGGGGAAGGTCCAGGAGCTCCGCGCCATGGGCGAGAGCGGGGATGCCGTCGCCATCGGCGAGGAGATCCAGCGCCTCGAGGCCAAGGCCAGCCAGGCGCTCGCGGACATCTATTCCAAGCTGACGCCCTGGCAGAAGACGCAGGTCGCCCGTCATCCGGACAGGCCGCATTTCATGGCCTATGTGAAGGCCATCATCGACGATTTCACCCCGCTCGCCGGTGACCGCAAGTTCGGCGACGACCAGGCGATCATCGCCGGCTTCGGGCGCCTGCGCGGCCGGCCCGTCGCGGTCATCGGCCAGGAGAAGGGGCACGACACCGAGACGCGCCTTCGGCACAATTTCGGCATGGCCCGCCCCGAGGGCTACCGCAAGGCCGTGCGCATCATGGAACTGGCCGAGCGCTTCGGCCTGCCGGTCGTCTCGCTGGTCGACACCGCCGGCGCCTTTCCCGGCATCGACGCCGAGGAGCGCGGCCAGGCCGAGGCCATCGCCCGCTCGACCGAGGCAGGCCTCGCACTCGGCGTGCCGAACGTCGCCGTCATCATCGGCGAGGGTGGCTCGGGCGGGGCGATCGCGATTGCGACCGCCAACCGCGTCCTGATGCTGGAGCACGCCATCTACAGCGTGATATCGCCTGAGGGCGCGGCCTCGATCCTCTGGCGCGATTCGACGCGCGCCCAGGACGCGGCGACCAACATGAAGATCACGGCGCAGGATCTCCTGCGCTTCGGCGTCGTCGACCAGATCATTCCGGAGCCCGTCGGCGGGGCGCATCGCGCGCCCGACATCGTCGTCGCGGCCGTGGGCGACGCGCTCGTCTCCGCGCTCGCCGCCTTCGACGGATTGCCGCCGGCAGAGATCCGGCGTCAGCGGCGCGAGAAGTTTCTTGCGATCGGCCGCTCGCTCTGACACGATTCCGCCCGTCTTGTGAGGCATGCGGCCGTCGAAGCGGCCCAATGCCTCGTGCATTTGCGAGGCTTGCGGGCTGACGCGCGGCGCCGCCAGGGCGGCTCGCGAGACGATCCTTGAGGGTGTCCATGCTGAGACAAGCGCTGACCGGCCGCCTCATCCGTGCCGTTCTCGTCGTCGTGGCGGGGCTCCTGCTCGCCGCCTGCGAGGAGGCCGGCTATGGCGGGCCCAAGCATCTGAAGCCGGTGCCGCAGAAGCTCGTCGACAAGATGCACGAGCTCGACATGCCGATCGACTCGGCGGTCTACGTGCGCGGCTACAAGGAGAGTTCCGAGCTCGAGGTCTGGAAGAAGACCCGCTCCGGCTCATACAAGCTGCTGACGACCTATTCGATCTGCAAATGGTCCGGGAAGCTCGGCCCAAAGCTGAAGGAAGGCGACCGCCAGGCGCCGGAGGGGTTCTATACGATCACGCCAGGCCAGATGAATCCGAAGTCGGCCTATTACCTCTCCTTCAATATCGGCTTTCCCAACGCCTATGACCGGGCGCTCGGTCGCACGGGCACCAATATCATGGTTCATGGCGCCTGCTCGTCGGCCGGCTGCTATTCGATGACCGACGAGGCGGCTGGCGAGATCTATGCGCTGGCGCGCGACTCCTTCCGCGGCGGCCAGCGCTCCTTCGAGGTGCATCTTTTCCCGTTCCGCATGACGCCCGAGAACATGGCGCGCCACCGCTATGACCCGAACTACGCGTTCTGGGTCATGCTGAAGGAGGGCAGCGACAATTTCGTCGTCACCGGGCAGGTGCCCAAGGTCGGAGTGTGTGGCAAGCGCTATGTCTTCAACGCGAATGCCAGCACAAGGCTGAATGCGTCGGCCCCTTGTCCGCCGCTCAATGTCTCGTCTGAGCTCGTCGCGGCGGTGAAGGCCAAGCAGGCCAAGGACGACGTCCTCATCGCCGAGCTGGCGCCGAAATACGAAGAAGAGCGGCAGATCGCGGCCGCCAAGGCTGCCGAGCAGGCGGCACGCATCGCCGCGATGAAGGAAGCGAACGCCCAGAAGCCCGTCGAGGCCGTCGCCGCTGCTCCTGCTGACGGCGCCGCGCCCGGCGAGACCGCCGCTGCCCCTGTCGCGGCGGGCGACAATGCGGCGCTCGCGGTCGCCGAGCCGGCCGCCGGCGCGGCCTCACCGGCTGGCGACGCCGCCGACGCGCTCGCCATGGCCTCGATCGGCGGCACGCCAGCGCCGGGCATGCCGCTGCCGGTCGCCTCGCCGATCCGGCCCGTGGTCCCAGTCGTAGAACAGCCGCAGCCCTCCGGACCCGGCTGGTGGGGCAAGATCAAGCAGAAGATCCCGAAGGTGCCCAACCCGTTCGGGTGAGCCTGCGGCGCCTTGACTGCTACGACTCCGTTTGCAGCGCCTTGCCGTGCCGCGCGCCGGGCGTAGACTTCCTCTCCGGCAACGAGGGAGGCGGGACGATGGCCGGAAAGGCGAGCGGGGAAGGCGCGAATGGCGGCGACTTCCATGCGCTGCTCGCGACGCTGAGGGTGGAGATCCCCGCCGAGAGGCGCAGCGAACAGAAGATGTTCGGCGGCATCTGCTTCATGATCGACGGCAACATGGCGGTCGGCGCCTCCCCTGCGCGCGGCCTGCTGCTGCGCGTCGGTAAAGACGCCTATGGCGCCGCTCTGGCGCAACCCGGCACGCGGCCGATGGAAATGCGCGGCCGGCCGTTGGAGGGCTATGTCTATGTAGACCCGGCGCGACTGACGCCGGCAGAACTCAAGGATTGGGTCGCGCTCGCAGCGGACTTCGTCAGGACGCTGCCGCCCAAAGCGAAGGTGCCGAAGCGGAGGAGGGGCGTGTAGAGCGCGTCGCGGTGCTCGTGCCGTGTGGGAAGGTCCGGGTTGAAGGAAGAACCCCCCTCCCTGACCCTCCCCCGCTTCGCGGGAGAGGGGACAGCCCTACCAGCGCCTCAGGAGAGGCGGCCGTGGCAGTGCTTGAACTTCTTGCCCGAGCCGCAGGGGCAGGGCGCGTTGCGCTGGATCTTGCCCCAGGTGGTGGGATCGTTCGGATCGACGCCCGCCGCCTCGAAACCCTGCTGCTGGGCCGGCGTGAAGCTCGAGAAGAAGGCCTCGTCGAGCTCGTTGCCGCCCGTCACCGGATCGAGATGGATCGGCTCGACATCCTCGACCTCGGCCGGCATCAGCGGCGGCGACTGCATGATCTCGACACGCATCATCTGCGCCGTAACCGCCTCGCGCAGCGTCTGCAGCATCGTCTCGAACAGCTCGAAGGCCTCGGTCTTGTATTCATTCAGCGGATCGCGCTGGGCGTAGCCGCGATAGCCGATGACCTGGCGCAGGTGATCGAGGGTCACGAGATGCTCGCGCCACAGATGATCGAGGGTCTGCAGCAGCACCGCCTTCTCGACCTGACGCATCACCTCGGGCGAGAAGCGCTCGGTGCGCGCCGCCGCGGTCTCGTCGGCCGCCTTCAGCACGCGCTCGCGCACTTCGGCATCGGCGATGCCGTCCTCGGCCGCCCATTCGTCGACCGGGAGATCGAGATTGATGGCGCCCTTCAGCGCCTCGCGCAGGCCCGCCGAATCCCACTGCTCGGGATAGGCGCGCTCGGGAATATGCTTGGCGACGAGGTCCTCGATGACCTCGTGGCGCATGCCGTCGACGGTGGAGCTGACATCGGCCTCGGCCATCAGCTCAATGCGCTGGTCGAAGATGACCTTGCGCTGGTCGTTCATCACGTCGTCGTATTTGAGCAGGTTCTTGCGTATGTCAAAGTTGCGCGCCTCGACCTTCTGCTGTGCCTTCTCCAGCGCGCGGTTGATCCAGGGATGGACGATCGCCTCGTCCTCCTTGAGGCCGAGCTTCTGCAGCATGCCGTCCATGCGGTCCGATCCGAAGATCCGCATCAGGTCGTCCTGCAGCGACAGGAAGAAGTGCGAATGGCCGGGGTCGCCCTGGCGGCCCGAGCGGCCGCGCAACTGGTTGTCGATGCGGCGGCTCTCGTGGCGCTCGGTGCCGATGACATAGAGGCCGCCGGCGGCGAGCGCCTTCTGCTTCTTCTGCGCGATGTCGGCCTTGATCTCCTCGGTGCGGCGCGCGCGCTCCGCCTCGTCCTCAACACCGGCGAGCTCGTGCTCGAGGCGCATGTCGAGATTGCCGCCGAGCTGGATGTCGGTGCCGCGGCCGGCCATGTTGGTGGCGATCGTCACCGCGCCGGGAACGCCGGCCTGGCTGACGATATAGGCCTCCTGCTCGTGATAGCGGGCATTGAGGACCTGATGCGGCACCTTCTCCTTCTTGAGCAGTTCGGAGAGCAATTCGGACTTCTCGATCGAGGTCGTGCCGACGAGGACCGGCTGGCCGCGCTCGCTGCAGTCGCGGATCACGCGGATGATCGCCTTGTATTTCTCGGCGGCCGTCCGGTAGACCTCGTCGTCGTCGTCGACGCGCGAAACGGGGACATTGGTCGGGATCTCGATGACGTCGAGACCATAGATGTCCATGAACTCCGACGCCTCGGTCTGCGCCGTGCCCGTCATGCCGGCCAGCTTGTCATACATGCGGAAGTAGTTCTGGAAGGTGATCGAGGCGAGCGTCTGGTTCTCGGGCTGGATCTGCACATGCTCCTTGGCCTCGAGGGCCTGGTGCAGTCCTTCCGAATAGCGGCGTCCCGGCATCATGCGGCCGGTGAACTCGTCGATGATGACGACTTCGTCGTTCTTGACGATGTAGTCCTTGTCGCGCTGGAACAGCCGATGGGCGCGCAGCGCCTGGTTCACGTGATGGACGACAGTGACGTTCTCGACATCGTAGAGCGAGTCACCCTTGAGGAGGCCCGCGGCGGAGAGCAGCTGCTCGAGCTTCTCGTTGCCTGCCTCGGTGAAGCTGGCGGTGCGCTGCTTCTCGTCGACCTCGTAATCCTCGGGCGTCAGCTGCGGGATGAAGGTGTCGATGGAGTTGTAGAGTTCGGAGCGGTCGTCGAGCGGGCCGGAAATGATGAGCGGCGTGCGCGCCTCGTCGATCAGGATCGAGTCAACCTCGTCGACGATCGCGTAATGGTGACCGCGCTGGACCATCTGCCCGAGGTCGTACTTCATATTGTCGCGCAGATAGTCGAAGCCGTATTCGTTGTTGGTGCCGTAGGTGATGTCGCAGGCGTAGGCCGCGCGGCGCTGGTCGTCGTCGAGGCCGTGCACGATAACGCCGACCGAAAGGCCGAGGAAGCGGTACAGCCGGCCCATCCATTCGGCGTCGCGCTTGGCGAGATAGTCGTTCACCGTGACGACATGCACGCCCTTGCCGGCGAGCGCGTTGAGATAGACCGGCAGCGTCGCGACCAGAGTCTTGCCCTCACCGGTCTTCATCTCGGAGATGGAGCCGTCGTTGAGGACCATGCCGCCGATGAGCTGCACGTCGAAATGGCGCATGCCGAGCGCGCGCTTGGCGCCCTCGCGCACCACGGCGAAGGCCTCGTTCAAGACATCGTCGACCGAGGCGCCCGCCGCGATCTTCTGCTTGAACTCCTCGGTCTTCGCCCGGAGCTGATCGTCCGACAGCCGCTGGAAATCGGCCTCGAGGGCGTTGATGGTGGCGACGCGAGGCCGATAGCTCTTCACGCGCCTGTCATTGGCCGAACCGAATATCTTGCGCGCCAGCGAGCCGAGACCGACCATGGGCCATCCTTGAACAGTTGACAGGCGCCGTTGACCGGAAAAAGGGGCGGCGCCGGGTATCCTTGCGAGGGCTCCGAGGCCGCAGACCGTCGGAGGCGCCGTAACCTCGAATGCCACAGCGTTCTGGACGCCGCGACCCGAGACAGATAAGAGGGGGCACCCAGGATGTCAACGTGGGCGAGACGCCCCGGAATGCCCGCTAAATGCCGCATTCGCGGCCGATCCACATGGGGTCGGGGCCGCCGGCGAGGCGGACGATCCCAGCGAGTTGAGTGACCCAAGGTAAAGGACAATCCGATGACTTTCCGTCTCCCGCCGCGGCGGACCAAGATCGGCGCCCCGGCGCTGGCCCTTCTGGGGCTCTTCGCCGCCGCCGGCCTCGCCGAGGCACAGGATGCGGCGGCTCCCGCGCCGGCTCCGGCGGCTCCGGCCGCCACTGCACCGGCTCCCGCGACTCCCGCCGCGCCGGCGATCGATCCGAAGACCGTGATCGCGACGGTGGACGGCCAGGCGATCACCGAGGGTGACCTCGCCCTCGCCGAGCAGGATCTCGCCGACGAACTGGGCCGCGTCCAGCCCGACCAGCGCCGCAAGGCGATCCTCGACGTGCTGATCGACCTCAAGCTGATGGCGAAGGCCGCGACCGCCGCCAATCTCGACCAGTCGGACGCCTTCAAGGCCCGGGTCGAGCTGCTGCGCGAGCGCGCGCTGCGCAACGAGTTCTTCCGCGTCGAGATCGACGGCAAGGCGACCGACGAGGCCGTCAAGAAGCGCTACGACGAGGAAATCGGCAAGGTCGCCCCGCAGGAGGAGATCCAGGCGAGCCACATCCTCGTCGAGACCGAGGCCGAGGCCAACGACATCATCAAGCAGCTTGAGGGCGGCGCCGACTTCGCCACGCTCGCCAAGGAGAAGTCGAAGGATCCCGGCTCTGCCAAGATGGGCGGCCAGCTCGGCTATTTCGCCAAGGGCCAGATGGTGCCCGAGTTCGAGGCCGCGGCCTTCGCGCTCGAGCCCGGCAAGTACACCACGACGCCGGTCAAGACGAAGTTCGGCTATCACGTGATCAAGGTCACCGACAAGCGCCAGCAGCCGCTGCCGACGCTGGACCAGGTCAAGGATCAGGTCCGCCAGATGGTGCTGCGGGACATGTATGTCAGCGCCATCGCGCAGCTGCGGAAGGACAACCAGGTCGAGATCGTCGATCCGACGCTGAAGGACGCCGCGGCGCCGGCTCCGGCCAAGTAGAGCCCGCAGCTCCGACGGTGGAGCGCCGCTCCGCCGTCACATCACTGCAAGAGGCCGGGTGCATCACCACCCGGCCTTTGTCACGCCGCCGCGAGGCGGCCCGTCCCGCATGGATCCATCGCATGTCCACCGCCGTCTCGCCGCTTGCCGTCCCGTTCCCCGACATGCCGCCGATCGCCGGCGTCGCCTTTGCGACCGCCGCCGCCGGCATCAAGTACAGTGACCGACGCGACGTGTTCCTGGCGCTGTTCCAGCCGGGAACGACGGTGGCCGGCGTGTTCACGCGTTCGAAATGCCCCTCGGCTCCGGTCGACTGGTGCCGCGCGGCGCTGGCCGGCGGATCGGCGCGGGCGCTCGTCGTCAATTCCGGCAATGCCAACGCCTTCACCGGCCGCAAGGGCCGCGCCACCACCGAGGCTCAGGCGGCACTTGCCTCGGCCGCAGCCGGCTGCCGCCCCAACGAGGTGTTCATCGCCTCGACCGGCGTGATCGGCGAGCCGCTCGATCCGGCGAAGTTCGCAGCCGTGCTGCCCGATGCGGCGAGCCGCGTCGCCGAGGGCCCGTGGATCGACGCCGCCCGCGCGATCATGACGACCGACACCTTCCCGAAGGGCGCTACCCGCACGGTGACGATCGGCGGCGTCCCCGTGACGATCAACGGCATCGCCAAGGGCGCCGGCATGATCGCGCCGGACATGGCGACCATGCTGTCCTTCGTCGCAACCGACGCTGCCATCGCCGCGCCGGCGCTGCAGGCGCTGCTGTCGCAGGGCGTGCAGCACTCGTTCAACGCCGTCACGGTCGACAGCGACACCTCGACCTCCGACACGTTGCTGTTGTTCGCCACGGGGAGGGCGGCCGGCGCGCCCGCGATCACCGATCCGACCGATCCGCGGCTCGAGGCCTTCCGCGTGGCGCTCGACGAGGTACTGACCGATCTCGCCATTCAGGTCGCCCGCGACGGCGAGGGCGCGCGGAAGCTGCTCGAGGTGCATGTCACCGGCGCGGCCAGCGACGAGTCGGCGAAGCGCGTCGCGTTGTCGATTGCCAATTCGCCGCTGGTCAAGACCGCCGCCGCCGGCGAGGACGCCAACTGGGGCCGCGTCGTCATGGCCGTAGGCAAGGCCGGCGAACCGGCCGATCGCGACCGCCTGTCGATCTATTTCGGCGACATCCGCGTCGCCCATGAAGGCGAGCGCGATCCCGCTTATTCGGAGGCTCTCGCCTCGGCCTACATGAAGAACGACGTCATCGTCATTCGCGCCGATCTCGCACTCGGCAACGGCAAGGCCCGGGTCTGGACCTGCGACCTCACCAAGGAGTATGTCGCCATCAATGGCGATTACCGGAGCTGACATGACCGCACAGAGCGGGCTGCCCTCGACGCTCGCGATCGAGGCGGCCTGCCTCACGGCATGGCCGGCGATTGCCGTCGTGCATGACGGCGGCTGGATCTGGCGCTTCGCGCAGGGCTACAGCAAGCGCTCGAACTCGTTCCAGAGCCTCGACGACCGCGATGCGGCCAACGCCGTCGACCGGATCGCGCTGCTCTCGGCGCTGTCGCGTCGCCATGGCATCGAGCCGTGTTTCCGCGTCACGCCGCTCGCAGCGCCGGCGGTGGTCGAGACGCTGGACGCGCTCAAGTGGACCGCCTTCGACGAGAGCCGCGTGCTCGCGATGCGGCTCGGCCCGTCCGAAATGCCTGCGGGCGACATCCGACTGCTCAATCCGGGCGATCCGCGCTGGTATCGCGCCCAGGCCGGTCTTGCCGGCTATGACGGGCGCACGGTCGAGACGCTCAGGACCCTCCTGTCGCTGATCGCGGTCGAGACGAAGGGCATCGTCGTGCATGGCCGCGACGGCACGCCGGCCGCTGCGGCGCTCGCGGTCAACGCCAACGGTATCGCCGTCTTCCTCAATGTCGTCACGGATCGCGCGAGGCGGCGGCAGGGCTTCGGCCGGCTCGCCATGCGGGCGGCGCTCGCCTGGTCGGCCGAACGCGGTGCCCGCTTCGCCGCCATCCAGGTGATGGCCGACAATGCGCCGGCCGGCAGCCTCTATGAAGGCCTCGGCCTAGCCGAGCAGTATCGCTACCACTATCGCCGCCCGCCCGGCTCCCCCTGACCCTCGAGGCTTTCCCTTGTCCCGCCTGCTGCTCGTCGTCGCCTGCGCTCTGGTCGATCCCGACAATCGCATCCTGATCGCGCAGCGGCCGGAGGGAAAGTCGCTCGCCGGCCTGTGGGAATTCCCGGGCGGCAAGGTGGACGCAGGGGAATCGCCCGAAGCGGCGCTGATCCGCGAGCTTCGCGAGGAACTCGGCGTCGAGACCAAGGAGGCCTGCCTCGCGCCGCTGACCTTCGCCAGCCATGCCTATGAGGACTTCCACCTCCTGATGCCGCTCTATGTCTGTCGGCGCTGGCAGGGTGTGCCCCAGAGCCGCGAAGGGCAGGGGCTGAAATGGGTGCGTGCCAAGGCGCTCCGCGATTATCCGATGCCGCCGGCCGACCTGCCGCTGATCGCGCCGCTGATCGACCTTCTCTGAAATGAAAACGGCCGGGACGATGCCCGGCCGTTTTCATTGTGTCTGGTGAGGAGCGCGGACGCTCCGCCGATCATTCTTCGGACGGCACGATGGCCAGAGTCGGCTCCGCGTCGTCGGCGCGGCGCGCGCGGGTGCGCGTCGTGCGCCGGCGGCGGGGACGGAACTCCTCGTCACCCTCGGCCGCGCCTTCGCCCGCCGCTTCGGCGGGCGCGGGAGCAGGCGCCGCAGCCTCGGCCGCCATCGGCTCGGGAGCCGGAGCGGGAGCCGGCGTATAGACGACCTCGGGCTCGCGCGCGGGCTGAACGTCCTGAGCTGGGCTCTGCTGCGGCTGTGCGTCCGGCGTCTGGGCGGGCTGCAGCTGAGAGTCCTGCGGCTGCGCATCCTGCGACGACGCAGGCACCAGCGGTTCGCCGGTCACGAAGCGCGGCAGCGACGACCGATCGGGGCGCTCGCCACGCTCACCGCGTTCGCGGCGACCTTCGCGGTTCTGCCGGAACGGACGATCGCCGCGCGCCTCGTTACGCTCGCCTTCGGGGCGGCCTTCCGGACGCTGGTCGCGGTTCTCGGTGCGTTCGCGATTGTCGTTCCGATCGCGGTTTTCCTGGCGCTCGCGATTCTCGGGACGCTCGCGGTTCTCCTGGCGGTCCCGGTTCTCCTGACGGTCCCGGCCTTCGTAGCGCTCGCGGTTTTCGCCGCGCTCACGGTTCTCGCCGCGGAAATCCTGACGGTCGTTCCGCTCGCGCTGGCCGTTCTGGTAGCCGTTGCCGTTCCCGTTGACATAGGGCTGCTCGCTCTGCCCGTAGGCGGGCTGAGCCTCGCCTTCCTGGCCGCGATCATGCTGGCCGAAGCGGTCGCTGAAGCGATCGTCCTCCTCGTAGATGCCGTCGTCTTCCTGCTCGCGGATGCTCGGCACGCCCGGCTGCGGGTTCTGCGCCTGCTGGGCGGCGGCGATCAGGCGGAAATAGTGCTCGGCATGCTGGAGATAGCTTTCGGCCATCACGCGGTCGCCGGACGACTGTGCGTCGCGGGCGAGGGTCACGTATTTCTCGGCGATGTGAAGAGCGGTGCCACGGATCTTCACGTCCGGGCCGTTGCTCTCGTAGGAGCGGGTGAGCGGGTTGGGGCCCTTGCGGTTTCGTCCGCGCATCCGCTTGTTGTTATTGTTGTTCTGCTGTCCAGGTCGCATGAGTTTTCTCTTCCGTGACCCTCGAAGGTCAAATCACGTCCAGAACCGGCCCTGCCGGTCGGCAAACCCGTCGACTGGGTCGTCGCGGACACAGGCCGCGGCGCCGGAATCGGCGATCGGTGTAACGCCACGCTCGCGATCAAACCATCGGAGGGGCCGTCAACGCGGTTCCTCGGCGTGCCGGGTCAACCGGTCAACGCGCATCAGGCAAAATCGTCAGGTCGTGCCGCGCCGAGCAGAGATGATTCCGTGACAACCAGATCTGGGTCCAACCCCGTGCGGACCCTCAGGCCATCTGGCGGCCCCCGCCGCGCAGCTCCCGGTCACGACTCACGCCGATGCTTCGGGAAGCGCATCATATCCATCTGCGGCGGGTCGGAAACTAGCCGTTCCGCTCTGATTTTCCAAGCGGAGATTTTGCGGCGGCTTCACGGTGAAACAGCGGCTCCGCGGCGAAGTTCGACCACCCGGTCATGGCCGGCGAGATCGCGATGGACGCAAGCCACCAAACCGTGTCGCCCCGCCAGCGCCGTGACGGCGTCCGCCTGCGCCGAGCCGATCTCGAGAAACGCCCGTCCGCCTGCCGCCATGACGCGCAGCAATTGCGGGATGATCGCCCGGTAGGCGTCGAGGCCGTCCGCGCCGCCGTCGAGTGCCAGGCGAGGGTCGTGATCCCGCACCTCGGCGGCAAGCCCGGCGATGACCTCACTCTCTATATAGGGAGGGTTGGTGACGACGACATCGGCCATGCCTGCGCAATCGGCATAGGAGCCGACCACGAAGAGCAGCCGCGCGCCCAGCCCGAGCCGCGCCGCATTGTCGCGGGCGGCCGTTGCCGCGCCTGGCGAGAGGTCGATGCCGAGCCCGGTCGCGCGGGGAAGTTCTGAGGCGAGTGCCGCAAGGAGCGCGCCGCTGCCGGTGCCGATATCGACGAGGCGGAGCGGGCGCGAGCGGCCACCGCTTTCGTCGACGAAGGCGAGCGCAGCCTCGACTACGGTTTCCGAATCGGGCCGCGGCACCAGCGTGTCGGCATTGAGCGAGAAACTGAGGCCCCAGAACTCGCGGCTGCCGACGATTCGGGCGACGGGCTCGCCCGCGACGCGGCGCGCGAGCATCGCCTCGATGGCCACCGCCTCGTCGCCGGTAATCGCCCGGTCTTCGCTGAGGGGCAGCGCGTTCGGCGCGAGACCGACGGCGGTAGCGACGAGGATGCGCGCATCGAGCGCCGGCGTGTCGATCTCCGCTTCGGCAAGGCGCTTCGCTGCCGCGCGGCGCACCGTGCCGAGCGTCGCAGCGTCCTGCGTCATCGGTCGAGCGCCGCCAGCAGCGCCGCCTGGTTTTCGGTGATCAGCGGCTCGATTACATCGTCGAGCGCCTCGCCCGCGACGATCTGGTCGAGCCGGTAGAGCGTCAGGTTGATGCGGTGATCAGTCACCCGCCCCTGCGGGAAGTTATAGGTGCGGATGCGTTCGGACCGGTCGCCCGAACCGACCTGGCCGCGTCGGTCGGCAGCGCGCTCGCTGTCGAGCCGAGCCCGCTCGTCCTCATAGAGGCGCGAACGCAGGATCTGCATCGCCTGCGCGCGGTTCTGATGCTGCGAGCGGCCTGCGACGACGATCACAGTTCCGGTCGGCACATGGGTGATGCGCACCGCGGTGTCGGTCGTGTTGGCATGCTGGCCGCCTGCCGAGGAGGCGCGGGTCGTATCGATGCGGACATCCTCGGGGCGGATGTCGAGATCGACTTCTTCCGCCTCGGGAAGAACGGCGACGGTGGCGGCCGATGTGTGGATGCGCCCGCTCGCCTCGGTCGCCGGCACGCGCTGCACGCGGTGGACGCCCGACTCGAATTTCAGCCGCGCAAACACGCCGCGGCCGCTGATCTCGGCGATGATTTCCTTGTAGCCGCCGGCCTCGCCCTCGCTTTCGGAGAGAACCTGCACCTTCCATCCATGCAGCGCCGCATAGCGCTGATACATGCGGAAGAGATCGCCGGCGAAGAGAGCCGCCTCGTCGCCGCCGGTGCCGGCGCGGATTTCGAGGATGGCGCTCTTCTCGTCGGCGGCATCCTTGGGAAGGAGCTGGACACGCACGGTCTGGACAAGGCGCTCGATCTCGGCGTCGAGCCGCGGCCGTTCCTCCGCGGCGAGCGCCGCCATCTCGGGATCGCCCTCCAGCTCGTCCAGCGCGTCGCGCTCGGCGCTGGCGCCCTTGAGGCGGGCGACGCTCGCGACGATCTCGGCCAGTTCCGCGCGCTCCTTGGAAAGGCGCACGAGTTCTTCGCCGTCGCTGGTGGCGGCGAGCTTCTGATCGATGATCTCGGCCCGCGTCACGAGCTGATCGATCTTGTCCCAGGGAAGTCCGGCAGGAAGCATGAGATTTATATCGGAACGCCTTCGGCCTCGGCAAAGGCGCGCAGCGCCCCGGCGACGTCGTCCGGCCCGCTGCCGGCGAGGATGGGCTCGAGCATCGCCTTGAGCCGGCCGAGATCGAGGGCGAGCAGCATCGCCTTCACCGGGCCGATGGAGGCGGCGGACATCGAGAGCGAACGGAAACCGATCCCGACAAGGGCGAGCGCGGCGAGCGGGCGGCCGGCAATCTCGCCGCACAGCGTCGCCGGTTTGCCGGTCGCATCGGCTGCCTCGATGATCGTCTTCAGCGCGCGCAGGAAATGGCGCGAGATCGGATCGAAGCGACTTGCCACCTGCGTGTTGCCGCGATCGCTCGCGGTCAGATACTGCAGGAGATCGTTGGACCCGACGGAAACGAAATCGACCCGCTCCATCAGTGCGTCGAGCTGGAAGAGCAGCGCCGGAACCTCGACCATCGAGCCGAGCAGAATCCGGCTCGGCAGCGAATGGCCATGGCGGCGGGCATGCTCGATCTCGAGGTCGAACAGCGCCCGCGCCCTGTCGATCTCGGACACCTCGGTGACCATCGGCAGCATGACGCGCAGTTCGCGACCCGCGCCGGCGCGCAGCAACGCGCGAAGCTGCATGCGCAGCAGCCCCGGACGATCGAGGCCGAGGCGGATCGCCCGCCAGCCGAGCGCCGGATTCTCCTCCGGCGTATTGCGCATGTAGGGAAGGACCTTGTCGCCGCCGATATCGAGGGTCCGGAACGTCACGGGCCGATCGCCGCTCGCTTCCAGCACCGAAGCATAGAGCTGTGTCTGCGCCGTCATCCGCGGCATGGTCGAGGCGACCATGAACTGGAGTTCGGTGCGGAAGAGGCCGATGCCTTCGGCGCCGGCCTCGGAGAGATGCGGCAGATCGACGAGCAGGCCGGCATTCATGTTAAGCGCGATACGCGTGCCGTCCCGCGTCACCGCCGGCTTGTTGCGCAGGAGGCGGTACTGCGCCTGCCGCTTGGCGCGGAAGCGGACCTTCTCGCCATAGGACACCTCGACATCGGCCGGCGGCCGGATATGCGCCTCGCCCGTATCGCCGTCGAGGATGATCGCGTCGCCGTTCTCGACCAGCGAGACGGCGTTGGTGGCGCGGCCAATGGTGGCGATCCCGAGCGCCCGGGCGACGATGGTGACGTGGCTGGTCGGGCCGCCCTCTTCGAGCACGAGGCCCCGCAACCGGTCGCGGTCGTAGTCCAGCAGTTCGGCAGCGCCCATGTTGCGCGCGACGATGATGCTGTCCTTCGGCATGCCCTCCCGGTCGAAGCCCTGGCCCTTGCCCATCAGCTCGCGCAGCAGGCGGTTGGCGAGATCGTCGAAATCGTGCAGCCGTTCGCGCAGATAGGGGTCGGTCTGGCGCAGGAGGCGGGCGCGGGTGTCGCTCTGCACCTTCTCCACTGCCGCCTCGGCCGAAAGGCCGTTCTGGATTGCCTCGTCCATGCGACGGGCCCAGCCGCGGTCATAGGCGAACATGCGGTAGGCCTCGAGGATCTCGCGATGCTCGCCGGCCAGCGCGATATCATCGCGCGAGAGCATGTCGTCGACCGACAGGCGGAGATGCGCGATCGCCTCCTCGAGGCGCAGTCGCTCCTTTTCCGCATCCTCGGCGATGAGGGCGGTGACCACGACGCGCGGCTCGTGCAGCACGACATGGCCGAGGGCGATGCCTTCCGACATTGCGCTGCCCTTGATGGAGATCGGCCGCTTCACGTCGAGCGAGGTGCCGGGGCGGGCGAGCCCCTCGAGCTCGCCGACCGCGATCATCTCCGCCAGGACCATGGCCGTTGTCTGAAGCGCCTCGACCTCCTCGTCGAAATAGGTGCGGTGAGCGCGATTCTGGACGGTCAGCACGCCGAGAGTGCGCCCGGCCCTGAGGATCGGGACGCCAAGAAAGGCGTTGTAGATCTCCTCGCCCGTCTCCGGCAGATAGGCGAAGGCGGGGTGGCTCTGGGCATTCGGAAGGTTGAGCGGCCGCGCGTCGGCCGCGATCAGGCCGACGAGGCCCTGGCCGACCTTGAGGCCGGCATGGTGCACGGCCTCGCGCTTGAGGCCCTCGGTGGCATAAAGTTCGAGGACGTCGTCGGCCCGCAGCACATAGACGGAGCAGACTTCGGCGACCATGTTGGACGCGATCTGCGCCACGATCTTGTCGAGCCGGTCTTGCGCGCTGATCGGCTCCGCCATGATCTCGCGCAGGCGGCGGAGCAGGACGCGCGGCCCGGCGAGAGACCCCCGCATCGTCCGCCTTCCCTCAAGAACATCCGGCAGCCCCGGATCGTGCCGGGGCGGCGACTCACTGTCGGTCCAATACCACTCCAGCGTCCACTCGTGACACGAGATCGCGCCGAAATATACTCTTCTTTAGGGCTTGGCCGACGCCGTCCTCAGGCCGCGTCGAGACCATAGAGCGAATGGAGCGTGCGCACGGCCAGCTCCGTATAGGCCGAATCGATCAGGATGGAGATCTTGATCTCCGAGGTCGTGATCGCGCGGATATTGATGCCCTTGCCGGCCAGCGCGCGGAAGGCCGAGGCGGCGACACCCGCATGGCTGCGCATGCCGATGCCGATCACCGAGACCTTCACGAGATCGCCCGAGCCCTGGATGCTGGCATAGCCGATCGATTCGCGCGCCGCCTCCAGCACCTTCTTGGCGCGGTCGAAATCGGCAGTCGGAACCGTAAAGGTCATGTCCGTGGTCGTGCCGTCCTCGGAGACGTTCTGCACGATCATGTCGACATTGATGTTGGCCTCGGCGAGCGGCACGAACACGGCGGCCGCGACGCCCGGCTTGTCGGCGACCTCGCGCAGCGAGATCTGGGCCTCGTCCTTGGAATAGGCGATGCCGGTGACGACCTGCTTCTCCACGATCTCGTCCTCGTCGCAAATGAGCGTGCCGGGTGGATTGCTGGCATCGGCGAGCCGCGGATCGGCGGGATCGTCGAAGCTGGAGCGGACGAAGGTGCGCACGCCATGCACCATCGCGAGCTCCACCGAGCGGACCTGCAACACCTTGGCCCCGAGCGAGGCCATCTCCAGCATCTCCTCGTGGGAGACGCGGTCGAGGCGGCGGGCCTTGGGCACGATGCGCGGGTCAGTCGTATAGACGCCGTCGACATCGGTGTAGATGTCGCAGCGCACGGCGCCGATCGCCGCGGCGATGGCGACGGCGCTGGTGTCGGAACCACCGCGCCCGAGCGTCGCGATGCGGTTGTCGGGCGCGAGTCCCTGGAAGCCGGCGATCACGGCCACCTGGCCCTGCGCCATGCGCTCGACGAGCCGCGAGCCGTCGATCTCCATGATGCGGGCGGCGCCATGCGCGCCATCGGTCAGGATCGGGATCTGCCAGCCCTGCCAGGATCGGGCATTGACGCCGATCTCCTGCAGGCAGATCGCCAGGAGACCCGAGGTGACCTGCTCGCCCGAAGCGACGACGGTGTCGTATTCGCGGGCGTCGTGCATCGGCGCGGCCGCGCGCGTCCAGGCGACGAGCTCGTTTGTCTTGCCCGACATCGCGGAGACGACCACGGCCACCTCGAAGCCGGCCTCGACCTCGCGTTTGACGTGCCGGGCCACATTGCGGATGCGATCGATATCGGCGACGGACGTTCCGCCGAATTTCATCACCAGCCGGGCCATCGGAAACCTTTGCGGGCAGGACCGCGCGCTGCGCGGGATATTGGGACGTGACCGGCCCCTGGCCGGACGGGCGCCTTCATAGCGACTTCGCCGGCTGACGGCAATCGCGGCCGCGTCGGCCGCGGTGCGTGCGCCATCGGGGGAGCGTGCCTTGACTTCACCGACGTCGCGCCCGACTGTCCCGGCACAGCCGGAGGCCTCGCCGTGACCGACCAGAAGACCACCGTAGACGATGCCGAGATCGCGCATTTTTCCGCGATCGCATCGGAATGGTGGGCGGCGGACGGCAAGTTCGCGCCGCTGCACCGCCTCAACCCGATCCGCATCGGCTTCATCCGCGACGAGGCGGCAGCCCGCTTCGGCCGTATGGCGACCGATCCGCGTCCGCTCGCCGGCCTGCGCCTTCTCGATATCGGCTGCGGCGGCGGGCTTCTCTCGGAGCCGATGGCCCGGCTCGGAGCCGATGTGGTCGGCGCTGACGCCTCGCCGGAGAGTATCGGCGTCGCGCGTGCCCATGCGGCCGCATCCGGGCTCGCCATCGACTACCGCGCCACGACCGCGGAGGCGCTGGCCGAGGCCGGCGAGACCTTCGACATCGTGCTCGCCATGGAGATCGTCGAGCATGTCGCCGATGTCGATCTCTTCGTCGCCGCCGTCGCCGGCATGGTGAGGCCGGGCGGCCTCATCGTCTTCTCGACGATCAACCGCACAGCGAAGGCGCTGATGCTCGCCATTGTCGGCGCGGAATATGTCCTGCGCTGGCTGCCGCGTGGCACGCATCACTACGAGAAGCTGGTCAAGCCACGGGAACTCGAGACCGCGCTGCTCGCGGCCGGCGTCACGGTCTCGGCGCGGTCGGGCGTCGTCTACGATCCGCTGCGCGACCGCTGGAAGACGTCGTCCGACCTGGACGTCAACTACATGCTGGCGGGAGCGCGGGACTGAGGCCTTCAGCGTCGCGGCCTGTGCGGCGTGACCAGTTCAGTGCCCCGAAAATGGCTGCCATGGCGGCCATGGTCCCGGCTGAGGAGCGGCATACCGGCAACGGGCGCATGCGCGCCGACGAAGCAGTCGGGCAAGACCCTCGTCCTGGATCCTCGCGTCCACCGATGGTTCAGTTGCCGTCCTCGGGCAGGGCAGGAAGCGGGTAGACCTCGATGCCTTCCTCGGCAAGCGCCTGGGCGTCGGCGATCGAGGCTTCGCCATAGATGCCGTGCGCCTCGACCTCGCCATAGTGGATTCGGCGCGCCTCCTCGGCGAAGCGCGGGCCGACATAGTCGGCATTCGCTTCGACCTCGGCGCGCACCTTCCGCAGCATCTCGGCCAGCATCTGCTGGCGCGGATCTGGCGCCGCGACGCGGACCGGCTGCTGCGCCTCCTTCGAGCGCGCGGTCGAGACCGCCGGCGCCATCAGCGCCTTCTCGACCTTGGCGGAGCCGCAGATCGTGCAAACGACGGCCCCCGCGCCATGCGCCTTGTCATAGGCAGCGGCGTCGCGGAACCAGCCGTCGAAGGAATGGCCGTTGTCGCAGAGGAGGTCGTAGCGGATCATGCGCCGAATATGGTGTCAGCCCGCGAAGGAGCCAACCTGCGGGATCTCGGGCAGTGCGAAATCGCGCTGATTGAGCAGTGCGGGAATGGCCTGGCGGGCCGAGAGCGAGAAGGCGGGGTCGATATCGGCGATGATCGTGCCCGGCGCGTCGCCCGCTTCGGCGAGGATCTTGCCCCAGGGATCGACGATCATGCTGTGACCGAAGGTATCGCGGCCGTCCTCGTGATGGCCGGCCTGTGCTGCCGCGACGATATAGGAGCCGGTCTCGATGGCGCGGGCGCGCAGCAGCACATGCCAGTGCGCCTCGCCCGTCTTCTTCGTGAAGGCTGCGGGGACCGCGATCACCGACGCGCCGGCCTTGGCGAGCGTCCGGTGCAGGACGGGGAAGCGGACGTCGTAGCAGATGGTGAGGCCGAGCTTGGCCTCCGGGAGATCGGCGAGCACGGCGGTGTCGCCGGCGCGATAAGTCGCCGATTCGCGGTAGCTCTCGCCGCCGGAAAGATCGACGTCGAACATGTGGATCTTGTCGTATCGTCCAACGATGGCGCCGTTCGGGGCGATCACGAAGGAGCGGTTGGCGATGTGCTCGTCGGGCAGGCGGATCGCCATCGAGCCGATATGGAGGTGGATGCCGAGCTCGCGCGCCAGCTCGCGAAAGCGCTGCAGCGAGGGGTCGATCTCCTCGGGCTGAATCTGCGCCAGGAGGTTGGCCTTGTCGCGGTCGAGAATGGTCGTCATCTCGGGCGTCAGCACATAGCTCGCCCCCGCACCGGCGGCGGCCCGGATCAGCTCTTCGGCCGCCGCGACATTGGCCTCGACCGAACGGCCGCTGTTCATCTGCACGCAGGCAGCTTTGAAGCTCGTCATGGGCCTCTCCATCGTTCTGTCAGAAATGGGCGCCGGCGGTCAGGACGCGAGAAGCGCGTCGAGCTTGCCTTCGCCGTCCAGCGCATAGAGATCATCGCAGCCGCCGACATGGGTGGCGCCGATGAAGATCTGCGGGAAGGTGTTGCGGCCGCTGGCGCGCTCCACCATCTCCTGCCTCAGGGCCGGGTTGCCGGTCGCGTCGATCTCGGTATAGGCGGCTTTTTTCGTGTCGAGCAGCCGCTTGGCGGCCACGCAATAGCCGCAGCCCTGGCGGGTGTAGATCGTCACATCGGCCATGGTCGTCGACCCCCGAACCGTTTGAATGCGGCGCAATATAGGGGTCAGGACACGCCTTCGACAACCCGGGCGAAGACGGCGACGTCCACCGAGGCGGCGCCGCCCCTGACGAGCGCGCGTGTCGCGGCCCGGACTGTCGAGCCGGTCGTATAGACGTCGTCCACCAGCAGGACCCGCTTTCCGGCGAGGGACGGGCGCGCGGCGGGCGGCACGCGGAAAGCGCCTTCGACATTGCGCGCCCGCTCGCCGGCCTTCAGGCCGACCTGCTGCCGCGTGGCGCGGATGCGGGCGAGAAGCTGCGGTTCAAAGGGCTTTCCGATCCGTGCCGCCAGCGCCGCGCCGAGCAGCGCCGACTGGTTGAAGCGGCGGCGCCAGAGCCGGCCGCGATGCAGCGGGATCGGAAGGACGAGGTCAACCTCGTCGGCGACCGGGCCGAGCGCCCGGGCCATCATCGCGCCGAGCGGTCGGGCGAGTTCGGTGCGATCGTGATATTTCAGCGCCTGGACCATCTCGCCGGCCTCGCGGCCATAGACGCAGACGGCGCGCAGACGGCCGAAGGGCGGCGGATGGGCGATCGCCTCGGCCGAAAGGGCGCCGGGGCCGATGTCGTAGCCGAAGGGAAGGGCGAGCCGCTCGCAATAGGGGCGCTCGATCCAGCGGATGGCGCTCCAGCATGCCGGGCAGAGCGCACCACTGTCGGCCATCGGACGGCCGCAGCAGAGGCAGCTTGGCGGCATCGCGAGATCGAGCAGCGCGCCGAGCCATCCCGCGGCCCGTCTCCGGAAGGCGGGGCGCGCGGACGCGCCGTCGTCGATGCCGAGGCTCTCCATGAGGGGAGGCTAGGGCGTTTCCCGGCATGACGGAAGCGCCTTTGACCGGACGGGCGGGCGCGCCCATATAGATGACATCATGAGGGGAAGGATCCGATGAGCGGCGCGCCCATCATCTTCGACAGCGGGCTTCTGGCGCTCCGTCGCGAGCGGTCGCGCAGGCTGGCCGTTACCGGGGCCGATTTCTTGCTGGCGCGGGCCGCGGACGATCTCGCCGACCGGCTCGCCACCGTCAATCGCCGCTTCGAGCGGGCCGCCGATCTCGGCACGCCCACAGCGCTGCTCGCCGAGCGGCTCTCCACGAGCCCGCAGATCGGGGCGATCCGCCATGTCGACTGGATCGCCGAAGACGGCGGCGAACGGCTGCCGATCGAGGCCGCATCGCTCGATCTCGCGGTCAGCGCGCTCGCCCTGCAATGGGTCAACGACCTGCCGGGCCTTCTCGCGCAAATCCGCCGCGCCCTCGCCGGTGACGGGCTGTTCCTGGCGCTGCTCGTCGGTGGGGAGACGCTGATGGAACTGCGGATCGCGCTGGCGGCGGCCGAGGCGGAAATCCGTGGCGGCACCGCGCCCCGCGTCGCGCCCTTCGCGGATATCCGCGATATCGGCGCATTGCTGCAGCGGGCCGGCTTCGCGCTGCCGGTGGTGGACACGGACCGGGTCACCGTCCGCTACGACACGATGTTCCATCTCGTGCGCGACCTCCGCGCCATGGGCGCCTCCAACATCCTCTCTGAGCGAGATCCGAGGCCGTTGACGCGCGCCATCGCCGGCCGAGCGGCTGCGATCTATGCCGAGCGATTTTCCGATGGCGACGGCCGGGTCCGCGCAACCTTCGATTTCCTGTCGCTGTCGGCCTGGGCACCGCATGAAAGCCAGCCGAAACCCCTGAAGCCGGGCTCGGCCACGGCCCGCCTCGAAGACGCCGTGACAGCGGCGCGAAGGGAGCGTTGACCGGCCACGAAAATCCCTCCCGGCCCCTCTTGGTGTTGCCATCATGTCACACCATATCGGGGCTACCGGCGGATTTTCGGATCGCCGGCGGCAGTCGGACCAAGGCCCGACGCCGAAACGATGTGAACGGTCGGTCGCGCTTCGCGAGGAGGCTGCCGGTACGGGTCAGGAGGGAAGCTTATGAATTTCGATAACTATTCCGAGCGCGCGAAGGGCTTCATTCAGTCCGCCCAGACGCTGGCGCTGACGCGCGGGCATCAGCAGTTCGCGCCCGAACATCTTTTGAAGGTGCTGCTCGACGACGAGGAGGGCCTCGCGGCCGGCCTCATCGACAAGGCCGGCGGTCGCTCGCGCGACGCCCTCGCCGGGGTCGAGCGGCTTCTCGCTGCGCTGCCCCAGGTCTCGGGCGGTGGCGCGGGGCAGCTCTATCTGGCCGCGCCGCTCGCCAAGGTCTTCGCCGAGGCCGAGCAACTCGCCAAGAAGGCCGGCGACAGCTTCGTGACCGTCGAGCGCCTCCTGATGGCGCTGGCGATGGAGAAGGACGCCAAGACCGCGCAGGTACTGAAGGACGCGGGCGTCACGCCTGTTGCGCTCAACCGGGCCGTCGAGGCGCTGCGCCAGGGCCGGACCGCGGATTCGGCCGGCGCCGAGGGCCAGTATGATGCGCTGAAGAAATATGCCCGCGACCTGACGCAGGTCGCGCGGGAGGGCAAGCTCGACCCGGTGATCGGACGCGACGACGAAATCCGCCGCACGATCCAGGTCCTGTCGCGCCGAACCAAGAACAATCCCGTGCTGATCGGCGAGCCCGGCGTCGGCAAGACCGCGATCGCGGAAGGCCTCGCGCTCAGGATCGTCAATGGCGACGTGCCGGAGAGCCTCCGGGACAAGCGCCTGCTCGCGCTCGACATGGGCGCGCTGATCGCCGGCGCCAAATATCGCGGCGAGTTCGAGGAGCGGCTGAAGGCCGTGCTCTCCGAGGTCACCTCGGCCAATGGCGGCATCATCCTGTTCATCGACGAGATGCACACGCTGGTCGGGGCCGGCAAGGCCGACGGCGCGATGGACGCCTCGAACCTCTTGAAGCCGGCCTTGGCGCGCGGCGAACTGCACTGCGTCGGCGCCACGACGCTCGACGAATACCGCAAGCATGTCGAGAAGGATCCGGCGCTCGCCCGTCGCTTCCAGCCGATTTTCGTCGGCGAGCCGACGGTCGAGGACACGATCTCGATCCTGCGCGGCATCAAGGAGAAATACGAGCAGCACCACAAGGTCCGCGTCACCGACTCGGCGCTGGTGGCGGCTGCGACACTGTCGAACCGCTACATCACCGACCGCTTCCTTCCCGACAAGGCGATCGACCTCGTCGATGAAGCCGCGGCACGGCTGCGCATGCAGGTCGATTCGAAGCCGGAGGAGGTCGACGAGCTCGACCGCCGCATCATCCAGCTGAAGATCGAGCGCGAGGCGCTGAAGAAGGAGACCGATCAGGCGTCCAAGGACCGTCTGGAGCGGCTCGAGCGCGAATTGACCGATCTCGAGGAGCGCTCGATCGAGCTGACGACCAAGTGGCAGGCCGAGAAGCAGAAGCTCGGACTCGCTGCCGACCTGAAGCGGCAGATCGACGAGGCCCAGAACGAGCTGGCGATCGCACAGCGTCGCGGCGAATACCAGAAGGCGGGCGAGATCGCCTATGGCACGCTTCCGAAGCTGAAGGAGCAGCTCGAGTCCGCCGAGGCCGAGAACGGCAAGGTTGGCATGGTCGAGGAAGCGGTGACGCCGGAGCATGTGGCGCAGATCGTCGCCCGGTGGACCGGGGTTCCTGTCGACAAGATGCTGGAGGGCGAGCGCGAGAAGCTGCTCCGGATGGAAGACGAACTGGCGCAACGCGTCGTCGGCCAGGCCGAGGCGGTGCATGCCGTCTCGACCGCGGTCCGCCGTGCCCGCGCCGGGTTGCAGGATCCGAACCGGCCGATCGGCTCGTTCATGTTCCTGGGCCCCACCGGCGTCGGCAAGACCGAGCTGACCAAGGCGCTGGCGTCGTTCCTTTTCGACGACGAGAGCGCGATGGTGCGCATCGACATGTCGGAATTCATGGAGAAGCACTCCGTGGCCCGGCTGATCGGCGCTCCTCCCGGTTATGTCGGCTATGAGGAAGGCGGCTCTCTGACCGAGGCGGTTCGGCGTCGGCCCTACCAGATCGTTCTCTTCGACGAGATCGAGAAGGCGCATCCGGACGTGTTCAACGTTCTCCTGCAGGTGCTCGACGACGGGCGGCTGACGGACGGACAGGGTCGCACCGTCGACTTCAAGAACACGCTGATCGTGATGACGTCCAACCTCGGCGCTGAATATCTCGCCAACCTTCGGGACGACGAGGACGTCGACGCGGTGCGCGAGCAGGTGATGGGAGTCGTGCGCGGACATTTCCGCCCCGAATTCCTGAACCGGCTCGACGACATCATTCTCTTCCATCGCCTGAAACGGTCGGAGATGGGCAGGATCGTCGAGATCCAGCTGAAGCGGCTGCAGGCGTTGCTCGGCGACCGCAAGATCACGCTCGAGCTCGACGAGACGGCCCGCGCCTGGCTCGCCGAGAAGGGCTACGACCCGACCTATGGCGCGCGGCCGCTGAAGCGGGTGATCCAGCGCTATGTTCAGGATCCGCTCGCCGATCGGATCCTCGCCGGCGAGATCGCCGACGGCTCGACCGTCAAGATCACGGCAGGGACCGACAAGCTCCTGTTCCTGCCGCGCGGCGGCGAGACGGCGAAGGCCGCGTGAGCGGTCTCCCGCACCCATGACAACCGAGGCCGGCGTCCGAAAGGGCGCCGGCCTTTTTTTCATGCCGACCGTCGCGCCCGTGACTCCCCGGCCGGTGCCGTCCGGCCTATCCTCACCCTCTTTCGGAAAGGACGCCGCATTGATCGTCGAACTCGCTGCGATGCTGATGACCGTCTCGGCCGCGCCGCAGGCGGCGCCGACCATGCCTTCGACAAAGGCCGGCTGCGGGATCGCGGCCTGCGCGTCGTCGTCGCTTGAGGGGCGCTGGACTTTCGCCGCGCGCGGCTCCCGCTGGACGGTCGATGTCGCTGCCGACGGTCATATCCATGCCGAGGGCGAGCGCAGCATCACCATCGGCCGCGACGTCGCGACCTATCGCTCGACGCTCGACGGCACGCTGACCGAGGAGGGCGTGACGCTCTCGATCGTATCGGACAATTTCTCGGCGCCGAATTTCGTCGCCGGGCCGCCGACGATCTGCACAGGCACGGCCATCGGGATGGAGCGCTATCGCGGCACATGCGCCAGCGAGAGGAACCGCATGGAGTTCATGTTCAACCGCGGCGAGTGAGGAGCCGCAACGATCGGTCGGTGGCGGCGCCGATCAGTTGGTGGCGGCCTCGCCATTGGCCGAGGCGAGCTTCGATCCGGCCGGCGTGCCGAGCAGCGTGTCGATGCGCGCCTTCTCGGCGTCGAACTGCGCCAGCATCTCGCCCTGCAGCACGCGCCCGCGCGGCAGACGCACGCGCAGAGGATCGACCGGCTTGTCGTTGATGCGCACCTCGTAATGGAGATGCGGCCCGGTCGAGAGGCCGGTGGACCCGACATAGCCGATGATCTGGCCCTGCCGCACCTTCACGCCCGGGCGGATGCCGCGCGCGATCGACGACTGGTGACCATAGGCCGTCTCGTAGCCGTTGGTGTGGCGGATCAGCGTGAAATTGCCGTAGCCGGACGCCCAGCCCGCCTTCTCGACCACGCCGTTGCCCGCTGCCATGATCGGCGTGCCACGCGGCGCGGCCCAGTCGACGCCCGGATGCAAGCGGACATAGCCGAGGATCGGATGGCGGCGATAGCCGAAGGGCGAGCGCACGATGCCGACATTCATCGGCTTGCGCACCAGGAACTTCTTGGCGCTGCGGCCCTCGTCGTCGAAATAGTCGACAATGCCGTCGTCGGGCGAACGGAAGCGGTAATAGCGCTTCGTCGTGCCGTCGATTGTGATGGCGACGTAGAGGATCTCGTCGTCGCTATCGCTCGCGCCGGCCTCGGGCAGCGAATGGAACACCTCCAGGCTGTCGCCCGGCGATATGCGCGACTGGAAGTCGACGTCGTAGGAGAGGATGCGTACCAGCTCGGTGATCAGCGGCTCGGGGATCTGCTGCTCGCGCGCCGTCTCGTAGAGCGAGGAATAGAGCGTCGGCATCGGGCCGCTGCCATCCGTCTCGTCCGGCTGGTCGGCGGTCTCGAACTCGTCGGTCGAGCTTTCCGGCTCGTCGGCGCGCACGAAGCTGTCGTCGTCGCGCCGCGCGATCGTCGCCTGATGCACGCCCTGGTCATAGAGCGACAGGCGGAGGATCTTGACCGCCTCGCCCTCATGCGAGACCAGCACCCTGAGCTTCTCGCCCGATTTCAGCTCCGCCAGATCGACGAGTTGGCCGAGCGCGGCTGCCGCCGCATCGGCATCCTGCTTGTCGAGCCCGTTGCCGACGAGAAAGGACTGCAGGTCGTCCTTCTTGTCGATGCTGATGATTCGCTCTTCCGTCTCGTTGACAGGCGCCGACTTGGCGACGAAGGAGACGTTCTCGGGCACGATCTTCACGCCGAGCGCGGCGAAGGGGTCGGGTCCGGTGTCGCCGAAGCTGAAGCGCTCCGGATCGACATAGGGCATCGCGGCGAGCGCTGCCGGCGCAGCCGGGGCGAGGCTGCGGGCCGCTTCCTCGGCCTCGGCGACGCCGAGCGTCTCCTCGTCCTTGGCGAGCGGCATGTCGAGCGGCATCGGCGTCACCTTGACGGACACCTCGCCCTCGACATTGGCGCCATAGATCTGTTCCGGGCCGGTCGGCTCCGGGGGCACTGCGTCGGCCGCCGCGGCATCGATGTCGTCGCCGCTGCCGAGCGCGCCGTCGGCGGCATCCACCGGAACGCCGTCCTCGCCGTCGCCCGATGCACCCTCGTCGCTGACGACACCGAGCTTGTCTCCGCTCGGCGCCGCCGCGGGTGGCGGCGGACCGGGATCGGCATCGGCCGCGGCGAGCTTCATCGGATCGAAACGCGGCGCGTCGGCGGAAAGATCGGTGATCGCGGTCGCGAGTGTCGTCGTGATGCGCGCGAAGGGCTTCATCTTGATGAGGTCGCGATCGCCCTGGCGGGTGACCGTCGAGACCTGGATGACCTGCCGGTCGGACACGGGCTCGCGCGCCGGGCGGATGCGGTCGCCCTTCTGGCTGCCGCCGAGGCTGTCGGCGCTTTCGGTCTTGGCCGATCGCCCGATCTCGGGCGCCACGGCCAGTTGGTGCCGTCCGTCGAGCGCGGCCATCAGCGCGCCGCCCATCAGGATGGTGGAGGTAAGGCCGGTCAGGATGGCGCCGGTGAGCCAGCGGATCGAAACGGCATGGCGCTGAGGCGCGCCCTTGCGCGGGTCGACGGTCAGCGCCGGCTCCTGGCCGAGGTCGATCCCGGTTCCGCGCTCCGTCCCTGCCGCTGCGTCGCGCACCAGACCCTTCACCGCTCCGACTGTCTCCCAGATGTCGCGCCGGCGGGCCGCTTGGCGGCCGCTTCGGCAGTTCTCAGACGACGCCCCCGCGCGAGGTAGCGAAACTTGCCGCTTCGATCCGGCCAAGTCAACGCGCCCTCGGGGAGCGCACCACCCGAACAACGCGCCGATCCGCGCCGCGACATGGCCTCGATGTGGCTTGCGGGAGCTGTCGTCCCGGGAGGAGCGACAACCACGCAGCGTCCTGCCTCGCCCCTCTTCGTGTCATCAATATGGCCCAACGCGCGAACGGGCTCGGAGATATCCGGCCGAAGGGAAGAGGGAAGAGGGAAGAGGGAAGAGGGAAGAGGGAAGAGGGAAGAGGGAAGAGGGAAGAGGGAAGAGGGAAGAGGGAAGAGGGAAGAGGGAAGACTCCCAGCGCGTGTACCCGGCTCAGACCCGCGGCGACGGGATCTTCCAATGCAGCCAAGACGGGCGTGCCCCCGATTCAGGGCCAAGCGAAGCGGGTTCGCTGAGCCGGCTCCATTCAGGCGGACTCGCGCCCCCTTGAATGATGCGAGGCGCGGAACCATCTGTGGATAGCGCCGAA